>JANWZY010000199.1 GCA_025061935.1 Verrucomicrobiia bacterium | reverse complement strand
GTGACCTGTGCGCATTGTGCAACAACGGCCCGTTCGAGCTGGTGCGGGTCGCGCCACTCGACATGTTCCCGCAGACGCAGCATGTCGAGTGCATTGCCGACCTACGGTTGCGCGTCCATACACATGTTGGGGGCACCGCAATAGCGGCTGAATCCAGCCTTGCCACAGGAAACGTTCTGAGTTCAACTGTGTCTGGTACATGACGATTGCACTCCGCAGAAAACTGTCAGAGTGGGGCGCAGGCGAAGTTTTGCCGTGGCTGATTGTGGCCGTCGCGCTTGCGCTCTACCTGGGGACAATGAACCGAACCGTGGGCCTGAGTAACCTGCCGCAAGTGGCCCAGCTCAACAAGTGGGATTGGCAACCCAGCTTGCTCTGGCCGCTTGAATTCATAGTCACCTATCCGTTCCGTGCCTTGCCGCCGCAGACTGTGCCCGTGGCGTTGAACGTGCTCACAGCGCTGTTGGGTGCCTTAACGCTCGGCCTGCTCGCGCGATCGGTCGCGTTGCTGCCGCAGAACCGGACGCCGCTCCAGCGCGATCTGCTCAAAAGCACCTTCGGGCTGATGGGCGGTCGCGTGGCATGGTTGCCCCCCACCCTGGCCGCGTCACTGTGCGGGTTGCAGCTCGGGTTCTGGCTCCACGCCACGGGCGGCGCAGGCGAAATGCTGAAGCTCATACTGTTCGCATACGTCATTCGGTGTCTGCTGGAATTCAGACTCGATGGGAGGCAAAGCTGGTTGAGCAAAGCGGCTTTCGTGTACGGCCTCGGCATGGCGCACGACTGGGCCATGATCGGGTTCTTCCCACTATTCATCGCGGCACTGATCGTGCTCAAAGGTCTGGGGTTTTTCAACCCGCGCTTCCTGCTCCGCATGGCGCTCTATGGTCTGGCAGGATTGAGCCTTCTGTTGGTGCTTCCGGCCGTCCAAGCTTTAACGCCGGACGCGCCGGTATCTTTTTGGCAAGCGTTGCGGTTCGAGGTCGTGACCGCCAAAAACACGCTCGCCGTGGTGTTCAGCCGGTGTTACACGTATAAGCCGCATGTGGCGGTGCTGCTCGGGCTGATCTCGATCGTCCCGGTTGTGTTCACTTGGATTCGCTGGCGCAGTTTCGCTCCGGACGCAAGCCCGTTTGGTACCTGGGTCGCTCACACAATGTTCAACGTTGCGCACATTCTGGTGCTGGTTGTGTGCTTATTGGTGTCATTCGACCCGCCGTTCAGCCCTGCAAATGTGAGCAAGGAACTGGCGCTTCCATTCGCCGCACCCCTGCTGAAACTCTACTACCTGAGCTGTCTGGCCGTTGGCTACTACAGCGGGTATCTGCTGGTCGTATTCAGCAGGCCGCGCACAGATGACCTGGGGTACCGGCCACATGCCGAGCTGAGGCATTTCGTCCGCCGCCTGACCTGTAGATCGGTTAAAGGCGCGGTCTGGCTGCTCACCATTTTGGCGCCGCTGGCGCTGTTTATGAAAAACTACCCCATCGTGCGCGCGGAAAACATGGGTGCCGCAGCGCAGTACGGGAAATTGATCGCGAGTTGTCTGCCCAGCTCAGGCGCGATTGTGCTCAGTGACGACCCGTACAGACAGTTCCTCACGCAGGCGGCACTAGTCAACCGCGGCGGCGATACAAACTTCGTGCTCCTAAACACACAAATGTTGCCTTTCGGGATTTACCACCAATTCCTGCGCTCACGATATCCCAAAACATTTGGGAACGATCCTGTGACGTCGCCCACGAATGATTTTGTCAACCCCATCCAATTGGTGCGCATGATGGCCGCGCTAGCTCGTACAAACCCGCTCTGGTACGCGCATCCGAGCTTCGGTTACTACTTCGAGCAGTTCTACCTCGAACCGCGCGGGCTCGCTTACAGACTCGAATTCTATCCGACAAACGAGCTGACGGCGCCGGCACCCGGCGAACCCGTGATAGCCCAGAATGAACAATTCTGGGCTCAATCAATTGAAACTGCGATCAAGCCACTTACCAATGCGCTTGGGCAGATCAAGAGGAAGGAGCCTTTTATGCCTTTGCGCAAGTTCATGGAGCTGGCCCGGTTACGGCGCGAGCCCGGGCGCGAGGTACAGACGATCGCGGCCTACTATTCGCGCGCACTGAATTTTTGGGGGGTCGAGCTGCAGCGCGCAGGCAGACTCCAAGAGGCGGCAAAATATTTCTCGCACGCGCTCGAGTTGAATCCCGAGAACATCGCGGCTGAAATCAACCTGAAGTTCAACCAATCCCTTCAAGCCGGTCGGGTTGCGCCAGTCGCAGATTCGAAATCAATTGACGAGCACCTGCGCGCGTTCCGCACGCTCGAACGCGCGATGAACGTGAACGGGCCATTCGACGAACCCACATTTTGTTTCAATCTCGGGCGCGAATTTTTCCGGGGTGGCAATTACAGGCAGGCGGCACAACAACTGGAACGCGCTGTCCGATTGGACCCTGCCAACTTCGAGGCGCAGTTATGGCTTGCGCGCTTGTTCAACCTTTTGCGCTTGCCAGACAAAGCGTTGGAGCTTGTCGCGCAAGCGCGTGCAAGCGCACCGCGCGAGCATGAGGAACCGACTGAGAAGCTCCAACTCATGCTCATCGAGGCGGCGGCGCACACAATCAAGTCTGACCTGACCAACGCCTTTGAGATACTCGAGTCTGCCATGGCGCAGTACCCGGGCGACACGAACTTGCTGAGCGCGGCGATGCACATGTACCTCGCGCATGGCTGGCACTCGAATGCGTTGGCCGTCGCCGAGCGGCTGTTGCAAATTGCGCCGAACGACGTGGGCGGGCTAGTCACCAAGGGCGTTATCTACATGCAGTTGAATGCCCACGCGGCCGCTGTGGCGCCGCTGAGCCGCGCGCTCGAGTTACAGCCGACCAACTATGTTGCCATGTTCAACCGCGCAGTCGCGTATCTGCACAGCGGGCAGCTTGACGCCGCGCAGTCGGATTACCTCGAATTGAACCGTATATTTCCGACGTCGTACCAGGTGTACTTCGGGCTGGGCGAGATCGCTTACCGGCGCAAGGACACCAACGCCGCCATCATTTATTACCAGAACTACCTGTCGAATGCGATTCCCGGGTCGGCCGAAGCCGAGTTTGTCAAGGCTCGGCTCGACGAGCTTACGGGCCGTGCGCGGTAACTGCGGGCGAACAGCGTACCAATGCGCGTGCTGCATGTCATCACCCGCCTGATTATTGGGGGTGCCCAGGAAAATACGATCGCGTCTGTGCGCGGTCTGCGGCAGCGGCACGGGGTCGAAGCGCGCCTGTTATGCGGGCCGGACACGGGCGCAGAAGGCTCGCTCCAATTCGAGCTTGCCGACCAGCCGGGGGTGCTAGAGGTGATCCCGGCATTAACTCGCCCAATCTGCCCCTGGAAAGACACGCTCGCACTTGTTCAACTGTTCCGCGCGTTCAAGCGCTGGACGCCGGACATTGTGCATACGCACAGCGGTAAAGCGGGGTTCCTCGGGCGGCTGGCTGCGGCCTGGGCAAAAGTGCCGGTGATCATTCACACCATCCACGGGCCGTCATTCGGGCCGTTCCAAGGGGTTTGGGCTAACCTCGCACTCAGGACAGCCGAGCGCATTGCGGGCGGGGTGACCACACACTTCGTCTGTGTGGCCGATGCAATGGCCAAGCAATACCTTGCAGCCGGTATCGGCACGCCCGGTCAATACACTACGATCCGCAGCGGATTCGACCTCAGGCCGTACCTCGAGGCTAGCAACGACCCGGCGCTACGCCAAAAGTTCGGGTTCGGCCCGGGCGACTTCGTTGTAGGCAAGATTGCGCGCTTGTTTAAACTCAAAGGTCATGAGGACCTGTTTGCAATCGCGCCGGAACTGGTTGCCAAGTGCCCGCAAATCAAGTTTTTGCTTGTAGGCGACGGCCCGTGGCGCGCGCGGTTCGAGCGGCGCCTGGCACGGCTGGGACTGCAGCAACACTTCGCGTTCGCGGGACTTGTCCGCCCCGACCAAGTCCCGCAGCTCGTGGGCATCATGGACGCAGTGGTCCACCTGTCGCGGCGCGAAGGTCTCCCGCGCGCTCTGCCACAAGCACTGGCTGCGGGCAAGCCTGTGGTTGCCTATGACTGCGACGGCGCAGGTGAGGTGTGCATACCTGGCGAAACCGGGTTTCTCGTGCGCCCGGGGGATCTGTGCGAGTTAGCCAGGCGCATTTTGCAGCTTGTGGCCGAGCCCGCGTTGCGCGCCAAGTTCGGCCAGCGTGGACGCGCATTGGTCCAGGACCAGTTCGGGGTCGAAACGATGATTGACCGGCTTTACGAGCTGTACCAACGGCTGGTACGGACTCTACCCGCTAGCCCGGCGCAAGCCCGGCCAGCGTGATATGAGCTTCCCATTCAACTTGTATTTGCTCTCAGCTTTAGCCGCGGCTCTGACCGCAGCCGCCTCGGTGCCCATCTGGCGCGCCGCCTGTCTGCGGCTCGGCCTGATTGACGAGCCGGGCCCGCGTAAGATTCATGCCACCCCCGTACCGTTGGCCGGCGGCTTGGCGCTCCTAACCGGCTTATGCGTGCCGGTGGCAGCCGGTGCCGTAGTAGTCGTTGCGGCAACTGCAGGTGCGGACATACCCGTGCTCGACATGGGCACAATTCAACACTTGATCTATGGCCTGGGCAAACGCGCCCTGCAATTGTTCGGCATAGTTGCTGGGGCTTTTGCAATAACGTGCTTGGGTTTGGTTGACGATAAACTGGAGTTGGGCCCAGCCAAGAAGTTCGCCGGCCAGCTAGTGGTGGCCATTTTGGTGGCTGCAACAGGCACGCGGATTACGCTATTTGTTGAAAGCGCGTTGTTCAGCTACGCCATCACCGTGCTGTGGATACTGGCATTGATCAATGCGCTGAATTTCATGGACAACATGAACGGTCTGTGCGCAGGCCTGGGCGTGATCTGCGCATGGTACTTTGGCCTCTGCGCAGCGCAAGCGGGCCAGTACTTGGTGGCTACCATGGCACTGCTCATGTGCGGCGCGCTGCTGGGATTCATCCCGTACAATTTTCCCAAAGCCGTTGTGTTCCTGGGGGATTCAGGCAGCCAACTTGTAGGTTACATGCTGGCTGTGTTGGGGATACTCCCACACTTTTATACCCCGGCGCATCCGCGGCCGGCAGCAGTGCTGATACCATTGTTGGTCCTGGCCGTGCCGCTGGCGGACATGGTGTGGGTCGTCACGTTGCGCGCGATTCAGCGCCGACCGATTTACGTCGGCGACACCTCGCACATTTCGCACCAGCTTGTCAGAAG
>JANWZY010000198.1 GCA_025061935.1 Verrucomicrobiia bacterium | reverse complement strand
CACAGCTCTTCGGTAATGTGCGGCAGGAACGGATGGAACAGCCGTAGCGCGTGGCTCAGGACAAAATCAATCACTGCAAGCGTGTTGGCCCGGCGCGCTTGCTCCGGGGAACCGCTGGAACTTTGAATCGTTGAATCGGAACACGGTTCACCGCCGCGCATGAGTACAGCCTTGCTCGCCTCGACGTACCAGTCGCAGTATTCGCTCCAAAAGAACCGGTACAAAATCTGCGTGACCTCGTTGAACCTGTACTCGGCAAAGGCTTCGTTGATCTCACGTATGGCTTGGTCGAGCTTGAGCAAAATCCATTTATCGTCGCTTGTGAGCAAAGCGGGATCAATTTTAACGGGGCCGCACGATGCGCCCCCAGCGTCTTGCTGGAGGGGATCATGCCCGTGCGTATGGTGGTTCGTCGTCGGGATAACATCCGCGCTGTCGCCCTGCAACTGCCTGAACCGGCAAGCGTTCCATAGCTTGTTGCAAAAGTTCCGGCCCAGCTCGACGTTCTTTTCATCGAATAGCACGTCCTGACCCAGCGGCGCGCTGCGCATGGTGCCGAACCTGAGCGCATCGGCACCGTACTTGTCAATCAGGTCTAGTGGGTCGGGCGAGTTGCCCAAGCTCTTGCTCATCTTGCGCCCGAGCTTGTCGCGGATGATCCCGGTAAAATACACGTTCCGGAAAGGTGGCTTGCCCATGTATTCGAACCCGGCCATGATCATCCTTGCGACCCAGAAGAAAATTATGTCCGGCCCAGTGACAAGGTCGCTCGTGGGATAAAACTTGGCCAACAATTCGTTTCTGGCGTCTTTCTCTGGGTCGCCCGTCCAGCCCATCGTCGCAAACGGCCACAGCCACGAGCTGAACCATGTGTCCAGCACGTCCGGGTCTTGCTCCCAATCCGGGCCGGGGCACTCGATCTGGCAGCGCTGCGCCCAACCAGCCATGTTGACATACTCCAAGAATTCGGGCATGGTTTGTAGCGCGCTCGACGAAGGGCGGCTGGCCAACGTCTCCGGTCGGAGATGCGCCCCCGCAGATTTAGCACCACCGTCGGGCGCGTTGCGTTTTATCAAATGATGGTCGTACAGAAGCGAGCCGTCCGCGAGCTCCTTGACCGTTAGTTTCACGCTGTAGTGTTTTTTGCCCACCGCAAGCGCGGCCCAGAAAAAATGTACTGCCCTGATACCGGGTATGCGCGGCTGGTGGAACTCGGAGCATACTTTAACGGCTGTCCGGAGCAGCTCTGGCAACGCTGCTATAGCCTTGATCTGGTCCAGACCACGATGAGTAAAAGCATGGGTCAGACTCCGTGCCCGGATACGAATTGGCATGCCCGTGTCTTCATTCAAAAAAGTGCCGCCTATAATCCCGTGTGCCCGCGCGTAGGCCAGCGCGTTCTTCCGATGTGCGCGAACGTCGCGGCCAGTAATTTCCCGCCCGGTCAACGTTACGACCCGGACGCTCTTAGCGAGCGCTGACTCGAGGCGCTTGTTGTACCACACCGGAATCCTGTGCCCCCACCAAAGCTGGCGGCTGATGCACCAATCTTTTAGGTTCCGCATCCAGTGCGTGTACGTCTTAACCCAGCGCGACGGGTGGAACCGGATTTCGCCATGCTCAACGGCCTCAGTTGCGCGCTCCACACTCGGGTATTTCAAAAACCACTGCTCGCTGAGCATCGGCTCGATCGGCACATGGCTCCGCTGGCTGTACCCGACGTTGTGAACGTAATCCTCGACCTTGAGCAGCAGCCCCAATTCCTTCAACTGCTCGACCACAGCCTCGCGCGCTTCCATGCGGTCGAGTCCGGCGAACTCCTCGCCGGCCGCTGGCGTCATGCACCCGTCCAACCCGATCACAACCGTGAACGGGAGCTTGTGCCGGAGCGCGATCTCGTAGTCCGCGGGGTCGTGTGCAGGGGTAACCTTCACGCAGCCGGTGCCGAACTTCGGATCGACAACTTCATCTGCAATGATCGGTATCGGTTTGTTCTGCAATGGCAGCAGAACCTTGCGGCCGACCAGTTTTTTATAGCGTTCATCGGCCGGGTGAACGGCCACAGCTTCGTCACCGAGCATCGTTTCAGGCCGCGTGGTGGCCACAACAACAAACTGGTCCATCAGCGCGGCGCCGGCCTCGTCCAGCAGCGGATACTTTATGTACCACAGGTGCCCTTTTTCCTCGACCATCTCGACTTCTTCGTCCGAGAGCGCCGTGCGCGCCGCCGGGTCCCAATTCACCATCCGCGTGCCGCGGTAAATCAGGCCCTTGTTGTAAAGGTCCACGAACACTTTCTGCACGCAGCGCGAGTACTCCGGGTCCATCGTGAACCGCAACCGACTCCAGTCACACGAGCAACCCAACCGCTTTAGTTGCTGGATGATTATGTTCCCGTGCTTTTCTTTCCATGCCCAGACGTATTCGAGGAATTTCTCGCGCCCAAGCTCGTCACGGTGTTTCATCACCCCCTGTTTGCGGAGCGTCTTTTCAACAACCGCCTGCGTCGCGATCCCGGCGTGGTCCGTGCCAGGCAGCCAAAGGACTTCCTTGCCATCCATGCGCGCCTTCCGCGCGAGTATGTCCTGGATCGTGTTGTTCAGCACATGGCCCATGTGGAGTACGCCCGTCACATTTGGCGGCGGAATCACAATCGAGTATGCAGGCTTCGACGAGCGCGGGTTCGCAACAAAATATCCCTCGGCCTCCCAGAAGCTATACCACTTCTGCTCGACCGCCTTGGGATCGTAAGCCTTCGGGATGTCGCTCATATCGGGTGTGTGATCCGCATGAATGCTCAGCGCTGCGATTCGGTATCCGAAAGTGTCATTTCCGCAAGAGTGCGTATTCCATAGAGTCAACCAGCGCCTGGAGGCTCGCCTCAACAATGTTGTCGCTCACTCCGACCGTACCCCATTGGCGTTTGCCGTCCGTTGATTCGATCAACACGCGCGTGGTTGCAGCCGTGCCTGCCGAGGACTCGAGGATACGCACCTTGTAATCTGTGAGCTTAACCTTTTTGAGCTGCGGATAAAACTTCACAAGCGCAGCGCGCAGGGCTATGTCGAGCGCGTGCACCGGCCCGTCGCCTTCGGCCACCGTATGGGCGAACTGGTTGTCCACACGCACCTTGACCGTCGCCTCGCAAACCGAGTTCGCACCGTCACGCCGCATCGAGACATGATATGCTTGCACAGCAAACGGCGGCTCCCTGTGCTTCAAAATTTTGCTGATCAGCACCGCAAGTGACCCTTCAGCAGCCTCGAACTCGTAACCTTGGTGTTCCAGCTTTTTGACTTGGTGCAGTATCTCCTTCAACTCGGGCGTGTCCGGACTGAGCCGGAAACCAAGCTCGCGCGCTTTCAGAATAATGTTGCTCCGGCCCGCCAGGTCGCTGATCAGCACACGTCGCACATTTCCGATGGCCGCTGGGTCCACATGCTCGTAACTGCGGATCAGCTTCTGCACAGCATTAACGTGTGTGCCGCCCTTGTGCGCGAACGCGGCGTCACCGACCCAGGGCTGGCGCGGGTCATGACGCACATTCGCGATTTCGTCCACGAACTGGGACAACTCCTTAAGCTTGCGAAGCGATCCGGGCGGGACACACCGTTTCCGCAATTTAAGCTCGATGATCGGTATGACACTTGTGAGGTTGCAATTCCCAGTGCGCTCACCGTACCCATTGATGGTGCCCTGAACATGCGTCGCACCGGCCTCGATGGCTGCAAGCGCGTTGGCCACACCCAAACCCGTGTCGTTATGTGTGTGGATGCCTATAGGCACGGCGAGCTTAGCGCGCGCCACAGCAGTGATTTTGGCGATCTCGCCGGGCAAACAACCGCCGTTGGTGTCGCACAACACGACCAGGTCCGCCCCGGCCTCAGCCGCTGCCAACCACGTTGCGACTGCGTATTCAGGATTCGATTTATACCCGTCGAATGCGTGCTCGGCATCGTAAATCACAAACTTCTTGTGCGCCTTCAGATACCGAATCGTGTCACTAATCATTGCCAGGTTTTCCTCGGGCGTAGTACCCAGTACGTGCCGCACATGCAGTAACCACGTCTTGCCGAACACGGTCACCACAGGCGTACCAGCTTCAACCAGCATTTGAACCTGCGGGTCTTTATCTGCACGCATCCCCTTGCGCCGCGTCGCTCCGAACGCGGCGAGCTTGGCACGCTTAAACTTCCGCGTGCGCGCCTTCATAAAAAACTCCAAATCTTTCGGGTTGGACGCCGGCCACCCGCCCTCGATGTAGTGCACTCCGAAGGCATCGAGCTTCTCGGCTATCCGGAGCTTGTCCAAAACCGAGAAGTTTATGCCCAACCCCTGGCTGCCATCGCGCAGGGTCGTGTCGTATATCTCGATCTCAGGTCTCACAGCTTGCACAAAATATTGCGCATATTTCTATGCACAGACGAGCCGGTTTGCAAAGCTCAAATCCGGAGGCCAAATTGAAACTCGGTTAGTTTTGCCTATGGCCTGTGCCTGCGGTAGCATCTGGCAGGTGCACAAGCTGGTCCAACAGGTCAGGCGCACTATTACCGCGCAAAAGCTGCTCCGGCCAGGCCAAAAAGTGCTTGTGGCCGTGTCAGGAGGTGTGGACTCAGTCGTCTTGTTGCATGTGCTGCTCGAGCTGGCACGCGAGTTCGACTGGCAGCTTACCGTGGCACATTTTAATCACAAACTGCGCGGACGCGAAGCCGATACAGACGAGCAGTTCGTGCGGCAGCTAGCCAAGCAGCTTAATCTTGCGTGCGTCTGCGGACGTGGGGATGTGAGGCAATACGCGCGCCACCACAAGCTCTCAATTGAAGCAGCCGCTCGCGTGCTGCGGCACAGATTCCTGGCACGCGCGGCCAAGCGGCTCGGCATCCCAACAGTCGCGCTGGCCCACCACGCAGATGACCAAGTCGAGCTTTTCTTCGTGCGTCTGCTGCGCGGCGCCGGTGGATCGGGACTCGCAGGTATGCGCTGGCGCAGTCCGTCCCCGGCCGACCCGCAGGTCGAGCTGGTACGGCCACTATTAGACCAGCCTAAAGCAACACTCGTCAGGTACGCCGCGACCCGAAAAATCCCGTTCAGACAGGACACGTCGAATTTCTCAAAGAATCAACTCCGCAACCGTGTGCGCAACCTGCTGTTGCCATGGCTGAAACGGCAATTCGGTCAAGGGTTCCTTAAAACTATCCCGCGCTTAATGGAACTTGTGGGGGCTGAGGCAGAATTTGCGGCCGCGGCCGCGGCACAGTGGCTGCGCGCGAAACGGCGGACCGCGTTCGAAAAACTTCCAGTGGCAGTACAAAGGCAGTGTGTTCTCAACCAACTGATAG
>JANWZY010000197.1 GCA_025061935.1 Verrucomicrobiia bacterium | reverse complement strand
ATCGGTAAGCCGTGTGCTTGCGTTCCAATAGACTGCTGCTGAATCCACCTCGGCGAGGAACCGCCGCGCCACTGACTCGTTCCGCGTGACAATCGCATCCGAATGCGCCGAACCGTAGTGGTTGATGTGCTCGATGGCCTGCTGGACATCGTTTACCACGCGCACGTTCATGATGTAATCGTTGTACTCGGTGTAGAAGTCCTGTTCGCTGGCCGGTTTGATCTGCGCACGGCGCGTGTGCCGGTACGGTTCGAGCACTGCCAAAGCCGCGGGGTCGCAGCGCAGCTCCACATTTTTTTCATCCAGTACTTGCGCAATGCGCGGCAAGAATTGCGCGGCTACAGCCCGGTGGACGAGTAGAGTCTCCATCGCATTGCACACGGCTGGCCGCTGGCACTTCGCGTTGAAAACAATCTTTTCGGCCATGTCGAGGTCGGCCTCGGCGTCCACGTACACGTGACACACACCTTTGTAATGCTTGATGACCGGGACTTTCGAGCACTCGGCCACAGCGCGGATCAACCCTTCGCCCCCACGCGGTATGCACAGGTCTATGTATTGCGTGAGCGAGAGCAACGCTGGAATCGCGTCGCGGTCCGTGGTCGGCACGACTTGGATCGCATGCGCCGGGAATCGCGCGCCGAGCGCTGCGCGCCCGGCCGCGACCATTGTTTCGGCAATTATCGTGTTCGAGTTGAGCGCCTCGCTGCCCCCGCGCAGAATGGTGGCGTTCCCCGACTTGAAGCACAGGCTGGCTGCGTCGGCTGTGACGTTCGGCCTGGCCTCGTAAATGATTACGATCACGCCGATTGGCACGCTTACCTTTTGCAACTTAAGTCCGTTTGGCCGGACGCGCTCATCGAGTATGCGTCCTACAGGGTCTGGAAGTGCGGCCACATCACGGATCGCTTTTGCCATGCTTGCGATCCGCTTTTCATCCAGTTTGAGTCTGTCAAGCATCGCAGCGGATAATCCGGCGCGAGCGGCTGCGTCCATGTCGAGCGCGTTTGCGCGCTTGATGGCGTCGGCCTGGCTCTCGATCGCGTCGGCCATGGCCCGGAGGCATGCATTCTTTTCATCCGGGGTCAAAGTTGCCAGTACACGCGCGGCTGCCTTGGCCCGGCGTGCAAGTTCCGTCATTTGTTCCGTTAGCGTCATGGTTGCCTAAAAAGCTACCCGAGGCAGGAGTGCGAATAAAGCACGTAAGTTTACCACCCTTATCTGAGCGGGCACAGGCCGGGACTCCTCGGACGCATACCCGGGCCGGGTACCGCCGCCAGATGCAGCGCCAACGGTGCTAAACCAGTTTTTTGATCAGAACCTTCGATCTTCGACCGCTCTGCTCGTATTTTTCGCGGCGGGGCGGTGGCAGATCGTCCGGTGTGCCTTCAACGAACCCGGCTTTGGACTGGAAGTACGTGTACGCTTGCGTCGAGAGCGCGAACAGCTCGCGCATGCCGGCCTCGCGCGCTTTTTTCTCGACGAATTGGACCAGCTTCCGGCCAATGCCACGGTTCTCGTGCGACGGCTTGACATACAAGCACGCAAGCTCCGCTTTGCCGTACTCGGGGTACATGTGCAATGCGACGCATCCGACCGGGTTATTATCGATTTCGAAGATGAAGTAATCTTCAAGGTGGCGCTCGATGTCTGCGCGCGTGCGCTTGAGCAACTCGTCAGCTTCCACAGCCGTGCGCGTGAGCGCAAGGATAGCCGTTACATCTTTTTTCCTTGCGCGCCGAATTTGATCGTACTCGTCCGCGTAGACCAGCGTCCCTATGCCCTCGTTCGAGAATACCTCGGCCAACAGTCCTTCGTCCTCGCGCCCGTTGATAACATGCACGCGCTCGACTCCGGCCCTGCAAGCGGCAGCCGCGCATTCAGCTTTGGCAAGCTGCTCCGGGACGAAGCCGGCACGGTTTTTTTCGAGCAACGCTTCGAGCTCGCCTACCAAGATTTGGCGGATAACCCGGCCCTGATAAATCAATCCATCTGCCGTGGTTATAAAGATGAGCTTAACTGCGCCGAGTGCGCGCGCAACTGCAAGCGCTACATTGTCCGAGTTCACGCGGTACGTACGGCCTTCGCCGTTAAAGCCGAGGGGCGGGATAACAGGAATGATTCCGTTGCCCAGCAATGTTTGCAAAAACTCGGTATCGATCCGCTCGACCTTGCCAGTGTATTTGTGATCCACGCCGTGGATGATTCCGAGCGGATGCGCGATCACAGCGTTTGCACTTGCAGCGCGGAGGTCTGTCACAGACAAGCCTTCGAGAATCTTGTGCGTGACTTGGTTTGCTGCCGTTACCGCCAGGCTCAGAGTCTGTTCGTCTGTCACGCCGCTGCCATCCAAATTTGACGGCACGATACCGCGCTGCTCGGCCAATGCTTTGATTTGCTCCGCCGCGCCGTGCACGAGCACGACGCGGATGTTGAGCGAACGCAGCACCGCAACGTCCAAAAGGATGTTGGGGAAGTTGTCGTCCGCTACGACCGCGCCGTCGAGTGCCAGGACAAACGTCCTGTCCCTGAACCTTGGGACGTACTGGAGTATTGCTCTTAAATCCGTCAGCTTCACCTTCGCGCTCCGATACTGATCCGCCGGCTCAAAAGGGCCGCCGCGTGCAAGACGCGTACAAGATAACTAGTTGGTCCCAGCACAAATTCAACAACAAAACTTCCACGCAGCTCGGTTACGGTGCTTCAAAACCCGCGCGCACGTCTTTTAAGGGTCCAAGACCCGCACCCTGAAGAAGCGTCGCGGAACCTCAGGCTCCAGCGGGAAAGCAAAGCCCACCGGCGCGCCGGTACAGTTCAGCACCTGTCCGACTGCAAACCACTGGTGCGAACCGAGCTCGTCGGTGTACTCGAGCTGGACCCGTTGACCCGCAAACGCTTGCAATGTGAACCTGAACACACCGTTGCTCAGCGTGACGTTCACCACGACGGGCGCCGGCACGACAACAACATCGAAGCTTTGTGTTGCGCTCAACGGCGGGGTGCCGTCGTCTGTGACGATCACGGTCACCCGGTTCGTAGCGGGCGCGGATGTCGGTTTCCAAACGAACAGGCCCGTGACAGGATTGATCTGCGCGCCTGCAGGTGCGCCCTGGCCGAGACCGAACACGAGTGTCTGGGGTGGGGAGTCATAATCGCGGGCCACGACACTAAGCGTCAGCGTCTGGCCGAGTGTGACCACGCGGTTGCTAATCGGGTCGAGTACCGGTGCCGTGTTAGGCGCCACGTTCGGCGCGCGCGGTGTCGGCGGCATGAAACAAATGTTTGCACTGCCATCTGGGAACCTGCCCTGGCTTATATCTGTCTGCTGCTGGCCGAAGGTGACTACGTCCACGGGCACGCCCTCGGGTGTGAACAACCCGATTGCTTCGCCGCTCTTTGAGAGCGCGAAGTTAACGTGTAGGTCGGGGCGGTTTGTGCTGTTCTGGTTCGGCTCGTTGTCGGCCCAGACCAGTAGGTATCCACGTGGCGGGACCACGTACCGACCGTCGTCGGGGATGCGGAACCGCGTCGGGTTCGACAGCGTATCTGTGAGGTAGTATCCGCCCAGGTCAACTGCGTTGGTGCCGGAATTGTACAGCTCGAACCAGTCCTCGTAGTTTCCGTCGGCCGGATCGGCAAGGCACGCAACGTTATCCGCAAGCCATTCGTTGATGAACACCGACACTGGCGCAGCAGCGCCGTTGTTCGTGGTGCCAGGACTGAACCAGAACATGCCGCGCCTATAAAACGGCTGCCCGTCAGGTACTGCGCCGTAGCTCCAGTTCGCCGGCAAATTAGTATAACTGATGTAATCCACTATCTGCGTGGTGCCGCCGATTGTGCGGCTCAATACTAGGGTGCCTGTGACTGCCGGAAGCCGGAACGACGCATGCAACGCGTTTGAAGCTGTCTGGTTCGTTTCGCCGTCGCACCACACAACCATGAATCCGTTCGGCACGATGACCGCGCTAGTCGGGAACGCCCACTTCGCCAGGTTCGTGAATGTGTCGCTTAAGTAAAACCCGGAGAGACTGAGATTGCTCGTTCCGGCATTGTAAAGCTCGGCCCACGGCTCGCGCTGCCCGAAATTGTCCGGCGGCCCGGTCACATTTTCCGCCTGAACTTCGTTGAGCCAAATTGGTGGGAACGGCGGCAGATTAGTGGCGACCGAATTCGCACGGCCCGGCGTACAGGCATACGGGACCGGCGGTACGGCCTGCGGGGAGTACGCCTCGAGTCTGAGTCCGAACACAATATCGCTGCTGCCGGCGTTGTACTGGTGGACGCTGACGGCGACCAGATTCGTGCCGGGCACGAAAAGTTCGCCCGGGATCGTGAAAATGTCCGGCGCGGTCGCGTCGCCATTGGGATCCGGTGGCAGCGCATTCGCAAGCGTCGAATTACTCACCGGCCCGGGATTCATCCGCACTCGCGCAATCTCGGCCCCGTTAAGATAGAACACTGCGCCGTCGTCCACAAACGCCGAGGCAGTGACAACATAACCGCTGAGCGGATTTGTCAGCACGACCCGGGTCCGGAAATAGTAGGCATGCCCCGGGTTCATTCCATTCGTGGCGGTCCGCGGGTCTTTTAGCACGGTCTTCACCCGGGCAACAATGGAGGGGTTGTTCTCGTAAGCCAACAACCCCTGACCCGACGGCCACGAGGTGTCATTGTAACCGGGCGCATGCCACGCGACGTTGTCGAGATTTGACACCTGCATGTACCGCCACACGTTCGTGTAGTCCATCAGAACGATGGTCGGTGGGGGCGTGGCAGTCGGCCCTGGACCGACAGCCCAGTTCGCAACCCGCGCGTTGTCTTGAAGCGCATCAATGAGTTGCAAGGATACACCGTTGGTAGGTGCAGGCCATGGCGGCGCCGTGTCAAACATGATGCGGTCCACGACCAGGTAATTTGTGCCGCCCGGCTCCGGCCTGAGCAGCGTAAGCACGTTTCGGCGCGCGCCCAGCTCACCGTCAAACTTGCCGAGCGGCACGACCCAATGGCCATAAGTCTGACTAAACACGTGAATGTCCTGCGCAAGCACAAGATAGCTGCGCGGCGGTAGGCATGTACCGCTCGGGAATGTGTACGCCACGCCAATGAGTTGCCAGCCAGTCAGGTCAAACGTATGATTCGAGTGCGCATTGAACAGTTCGAGGAAGGCCGCCCCGGGCACTGGCGGGGCGTACATGACTTCGTTAAACACGACCCATCCTTCGGGCTGGACCGTCGGGCCTGTGTAGTTGACGACAATGCTGCCGCCGGCATTGGGTATCGCGTTTCCGCGCCGGTCGCGCGCCGAGACACCCAACACGTTTGTTCCCCCGGCAAGTGGCACGG
>JANWZY010000196.1 GCA_025061935.1 Verrucomicrobiia bacterium | reverse complement strand
TGTCCGCCGTCGGATCGGCCTTGACGGAGCAAGGCCCTTCAGGGTCGGGCATGGTTGAGGTTCAGGATGAGCTTTTGGATTTCGGCTCGATGCAGATTGGGTCTGGGAAAGCGTTTACGCTTGGCGCTGGCAGGGATAAGTCGCTGAGCCGTGCGCCAGGCGAGCCTGCAACGCTTGAAGCGTTTCGGCCCGGGCGCGGTGTGGCAGTTGGCAAGCAATGGCTTGAGTTGGAGGGTCGGCGGTTTTTGGTCGAGGAAGTGCCGGTGCAGGCAGTGCACGAAGAGCTTGAGGCGTTGCCTGCACCGGCTCAGCCGATTGCGAAGTCGAAGCAAGGCACCATACAGCAACTTGCAGCGAGCCTGCGCCGGTTGCCCGAGGTCGAGCTGAAGACCGAGAGCGCACCCACACGGATGCAACTAGCACGTGCGAGCGCTGATGAATTACCCGCCTATGCGCTGGTTTTGGACTACGTGATCCTGAACAGCAGCCAGAGCAACTACACGTTCCAAGCCGACACAACCTATTTCGTAAACGGTTGGGTTTACTTGAACGGCACAACGGCCTTTGAAGCTGGGGCAGTAATCAAATTCGCAACTAATTCCATTGCAGGACTGTACTTGACCGGCCCGGTAGTTTGCCAGGCCACGCCAGTCCGGCCAGTAGTGTGTACTTCCATGAATGATGACTCGATTGGCGAAAGGATTGCGGGTAGCACAGGTGCACCTTTACGCCACCCCATAAACCAAAGTTGGATCACGGCCGACGCACCTGAAGCAGGACTAGAAAACATGCGGTTCTCATATGCAGGCACAGGTATATGGGGGTTCGCAACGCAATTGAGAATATCAAATTGCCAGTTTATTGACTGCGGCTTCGGCGTCACCCAAGACGAGGGTCAAAGGTTGAATTTGGTGAACTGCTTGTTCGCACGATGTAATGCGCCAATCGGGTCGAGCGGGGAGGAAGTCACCGGCGATATGATTACCGTAAATCAATGCGCTGCGCTGATAGACTCGGCAGCGGCCCACATACGGTTAACAAACTGCGTCTTCGCGAACCTCACCAATCTTTACCTATCCCCGCCCCTCAGCTTAACCGGCAGCCACAACGGTTTCTACAACAGCCCAGTGTTTGGCATAAATACCGTGGTGACGACAAACCACCCATTCAATCAAGTCAGTCTCAACAATCCATACTTGGATACTAAGCATTTTTTGGCAACCACAGCATTCTATGACAAAGGTGCCCGAACTGCTAACCAAGCCGGGTTGTACCACTACACCACGCGCGCCGATCAGGTGCGTGAAGCATCATCTATGCTCGACCTCGGTTTCCACTATTTAGCCGTCAATGCCGATGGAACACCATTCGACTCAGACGGAGACGGCACCCCTGATTACATCGAAGACCGCAACGGCAACGGAGTAGCTGATGCGGGCGAACCTGACGCAAATAAGTACGTGGTAATTTTACATCCCATAGACACGGATCTGCCCGAGTCTCAGCGGCGCCGCGTCGTGCAGCAATACCCCGGCGGACCCAACCGCTGGCTCGCAACATTCACGCCCGGCGCACGCACCGTGCTCATGGCCGGCCCGGCCCGCACCAACTTTCAAGAGGTGCATCTTGGCACGACGTATTGGGTGTACCTCAACAGCACAAACAACCCGGGTGGCACGGACCTGCGCAACACGAACCTGCCGGGTATCTGGGTCCGGACACTGCCGGAACCATTCGATGGAACCGTACCGACCTACTGGCTAGACGCTGCCTTGGCCGCAAATAACGCGGGCGTTGACGACGTCCTCGCTGTCGCGTGGCAATACATCTCTGGCGCCCAACCTTCGCCAACTTGGGAAAATTACGGCAAACAAGACCGCGGCGACGCGCGGTACGGCCCGCTCAAAGACTTGAACTGCACCGGGCCGTGTGAGCGATACCCCGGCGGCGACTTCAATGACTACCTCGGTATCGCGGTTTACTGGCCGGCGCCGGACAATTTCACGGCTTATCCAAAGTTTAATCCCTCGTGCTCAAACAACTTTGACTGCGCTACAAACAACTACGCATTCAGCCTCGATTGCTCGGGCTACATAAGGATGGTCTTTGGTTACCGACGCAACATGGAAGGTTGGGGCTTCGTCGATCGCGTGCCGCTTTGTTACGGGACAAATGCTGTCGGGTTGCCAAGACGCGCAGATTGGCAATTCAATTTCGGGCCGGGCGTTGTTATCATCCCCCACACGCCCGACACGGTGCCGACAAACTTCGCAAAACTGCAGGTTGGCGACCTTGTGTTCTTCGAGTACCCGAACACAGCTACGTATGACTACGATGCTGATTACGAAATTGACCACGTCGGAATATACCTTGGCCCGGGCAGGCGCACCGGGGGCGCGACCTACCACTACTTCATATCGAGCCGCGCCAAGCTCAACGGCCCGACCATCGGCAGCGCGGCTTCAGGCTGGGGCGGCCAGTCAATCCTGGACGGCAACCCCGCCACATTCTACTGGGTGGGCGCTTACAGGTGCGTGCGCAGACTCTAGCACACTCAGGCTTTTTTCAGAATACGAGCCACGGCTGGCACGCTGACTCGCATCGGGGCAATTCATTCCCTGGCGAGTCGGAAGAATAGTTGCGGTGCAACTGGACTAACAGTGTACGGACTGGTCGCGCCGGGCACGTTCGTAAACGGCCCTGCGGGAGCTGGGCCTGCCTGGAGCGTACAAGCGGAGTTGGTCCAGCTCAACACCACAGAGTTTCCAAGCAATTGCACCACCAGATGAATAGGCTCGGGAGCGAGGCTGATCCGGAATACCGTGCCGAGGTCCCATGCGCCACCGCGCGTAGTTGTCCCGTACAGTGCGCCCCCGCACAGGACGAGTTCCGAGTCCGGATGCGCGCCATCGCAGCCAGTGAAATGCTTAACCACTTGAAACCCGGTGCCATCGGTGTTCAGCTTGAACACTGTGCCGAGATCCGAACGGCCGCCACGGTAGGGTTGTGCCATAAACTACGTCGCCTACCAACGCCAAGCCCCTTGTTGGACTTGCGCCGTCGCTGCCCGTGAAATGCTTGAGCACGCTGTAGCCTGTGCCGTCTATATTGAGCTTGAATACCACCCCACAGTTTGAAATGCCGCCCTGACGCGTCGTGCCGTAAAGCATGCCGTCTGACAACGTTAAAACCGGGTTGGGATGCGCGCCATCATGCCCCGCAAAGTGTTTCAGTACTGTGAAGCCCGTCCCGTCAACGTTGAGCTTGAAAACTGTACCTAGATTCCATTCACCACCGGAATATGCCGTGCCGTAAATCGTACCGTGTGCCAGAGCGAACCCGCCGCTCGGATCGTTACCGTACCGGCCATCGTACTGCGGTTCGGAATCACACCAGTCGAAATTCGTCAACGTGGTGAACAGAGTCCCGTCCGTGTTAAACCTGTACACGCCCCAACCACACTCGCCTCGCCAGGCCCAATACACCGCACCGCTCGCCACGAGCGGATGCGCGTAGGCGGTGTTCCAGCCGGAACTGCAAAGCACGGTGAAGCCCGCCCCGTTTGTGTTCAATTTGAACACGCACGAGTAAACATCATCCACGCCGTGGTCCGCTGCGCCGTATAACGCGCCCTCGGCGAAAGCCACGCCTCCGCGCGGGTACTGCCCATCGCTCAACTCGCCTTTGAACTGCTTCAGCACAGCGTATTCTGTCCCATCAGTATTGAGCTTAAATACCGTTCCAGCATTCCGAGCACCACCCCGCTCCGTCGCCCCATACAGCGTGTTGCCATACACCGCCAGATTACCGCGTGGATTCTGCGCATCGCTCATGTAAAACTCCTTGAGCACCGCGAAACCGCCGCCGTCCGTGTTCAACTTAAACACCGTCCCAAACCCCGGGTAAGCCAACCGCTCACTGCCATACAACCCCAAACTTCCGCCGTGAGCCGCTGTGCCGTACAGCGTATTGCCCGTAACCACCAGACCGGCATTGGGGACTAATCCATCCGGGCCACTAAAGCCCCAGATCGTGGCGAATCCGGTGCCGTCTGTGTTCAACCTAAAAACCACTCCGCGACTGAGCGACTCGCGCGGAGGCATGGCCGTCCCATAAAGCGTTTCACCAGACAACACCAACCCCTGAGGGCAAGTAGCTTCTTCTCCATCGAAACCTTTGATGACTGCAAAGCAGGTACCGTCGGTGTTTATCCTGAACACAGTCCCCTTCGGGCCGTAACTAATCGACCCGTAACACGTCGTGCCATAGAGCGTGTTGCCGTCAAGCACGAGCGTTCCAGACGGATTGCGTCCATCGTTTCCAAAGTGCTTTAGTACCGCGAAACCGGTCCCGTCAGTGTTGAGTTTGAAGAGCGTGCCGTAACCCGCGCTGCCACCGTAAAAAGTCGTGCCGTACAACACATTGCCTGAAACAACAAGCGCAGCTTCGGGGTTTTTGCCGTCCGGCCCCGTGAAATGCTTCAACACGTTGAAACCAGTCCCGTCTGTGTTCACCCTGAACACTGTGCCACAGTTGGAGCCGCCCCCGCCATACGTCGTGCCGTAAAGTGTGTTGCCTGCCAGCGCCAATCCCACTTTGGGGTTCGCACCGTCCGTACCAGTGAAATGCTTCAGCACCGCGAAGCCGGTCCCGTCAGTGTTGAGCATGAACACGACGCCCAGATTCGACTCACCGCCGGAGTATGCTGCGCCGTAAAGAGTGTTGCCT
The DNA here is from genome assembly GCA_025061935.1 of Verrucomicrobiia bacterium. Taxonomy (GTDB): domain Bacteria; phylum Verrucomicrobiota; class Verrucomicrobiia; order Limisphaerales; family DTLC01; genus DTLC01. Next base: position 639 of record JANWZY010000196.1, on the reverse strand, counting down.
TCAAGCACCAGCCCGCCGTTAGGTTCCGCCCCTTCAAGGCGGTTGGTGAACCATTTCAAAACCGTGAATCCCGAGCCGTCGGATTGGAGCTTGAAAACAGTCCCGCCCATCGCACCTTCCGGCCCCGCCGCGCCGTAAAGCGCGCCGTCTGACCCACGCACTAGATATCCACGGGGGCAAAGCCCAGTCATGTTAGTTAACACGCCGAATGACTTGATTACAGAATAGACTTCAGCCTGTGCGCAATCCCCACCCCACAGGATTAGGCACAGAACGATACAGTTCAGTTCTTTAATACCAACACCTTTCATGAGCGTCTTTAAACCTGGTTTCGCGGTGTGCGCGGCCCAAGTGGCGTCGCCGGCCCGCTTAAACGACGGCGCAGGCTGCAACGCACAAGCGTGAGGCTAGGTTCACTCATCCCGCCGTCTTCAAATCCGCGCCCAGTAAATTGTCCGGCATTTTTTTGGATAACCTTTACCCCCCCCCCATCCACCGCTCCAGCACAAGCAGTGCCTCAGCAGGAGCATTCGGAGATGGCACCGTTATATGCCGGAGTGTGAAATAGGGCAATCACCGTAGCACAGCCGGGGGCATCCCACTCAAAAACGGCTTTTTACACGACCAGCCTGAAAAACG
>JANWZY010000195.1 GCA_025061935.1 Verrucomicrobiia bacterium | reverse complement strand
GAAGAAATTGCCACTGGCACGCTCGACACCCTGCTGGTTCATCCGCGCGAGGTGTTTCGGCATGCCATTACGGCCAATGCAGCCGCGATAGTCCTGGTGCACAATCATCCTAGCGGTGACCCTACGCCGAGCGAGGCCGACATCAGGATCACGCGCGAGCTGGTCCGAGCCGGGCAACTGCTAAAGATCGAGGTATTGGACCACATTGTCATTGGCCGGCCGAGCGCCGACCGCGAGAAAGATTACGTCTCGTTGCGCCAACTCGGATACATTGGCTGAACTGATCCGGAGCTGTGCTTGAACGCTACCTGAAAGCCAAATGATACATCCGACTGCAGTAATTCACCCGAAGGCTGTGCTTGATCCGAGTGTGACCGTCGGGCCTTACGCGGTGATTGATGAAGGGGTGGTGATCGGCCCGGAATGCGTTATCGGGCCGTATGTGTATATCACTGGTCAAACTGTGATTGGGGCGCGGAACCGGTTCCACGCCGGGTGCGTCATTGGGGATGCGCCCCAAGACCTCAAATACAAAGGCGCGCCTACCCGGCTCCGAATCGGTGACAACAACGTGTTCCGCGAGCACGTTACGGTCCATCGGTCGAACAACCCGGACGAGGAGACGGTTATCGGGTCAAATAACTTCCTGATGCAGCACAGCCACGTGGCCCATAACTGCGTTCTTGGCAATCACGTGATCTTGGCTGGCGGCGCGTTGTTGGCCGGGCACGCGATCGTGCACGACCGCGCCTTTATTTCGGGCAACTGTCTGGTGCACCAGTTCACGCGCGTCGGCACGCTCGCAATGATGCAGGGCGGCGCGGCGATTAGCAAAGACCTGCCGCCATTTACTGTCGCGGTTCGTGAAAACGAGATTTGCGGGCTGAACATTATCGGGCTCCGCCGCGCCGGCGTCACGCCGGAGGAGCGGCTCGAGTTGAAACGGCTCTACAGATTACTTTTCCGCGAAGGGCGCAGTCTAAGCGCGGCGGTGGCAATCGCGCGTGAGCAGTTTCAGGGCCATTTGGCCAGGACCATGCTCGATTTTATTGCCGGATCGAAGCGTGGCGTGTGCACGCACCGCGCCCGAGCCGTGGGTGAAGCCGCACCTTTTGGCTCGGAGTCCTAAAGCCAGTTCGGCCACGGCACCGTGCCGTCGCACATTTCGCCAGCGGGAGGTGACCTACCCCAAGTTTTGACGCCTGTGGCACGCGGGCACGGGCGAGTTGTCCGGCGCCGCAAACTGCGCTTTGGGCAGGAGACTAGCTCTTTTTCGATGTTATCGCGAAGAAGGTGCTCACGCGCTGCACGACCTTATCTGAATTGCATTTCGGGCACCGGACCTTTCTCTTACCGTGCTCGCTCATGCGTTCCGTCTGGCTGAATTTCTTGCCGCAGTTCGTGCACTCGTACTCGTACACGGGCATAGGCAGCTTTAGGTTCAGTTTTTTTGGCTCTTCCAGCCAGCTCGTTCAGGCGGAGCCCCGCGCGCCAAAAATCCAGTCCTTGGTTGCGCAGGGTTTTTTCTTGTTGATTCGCTTATACTGTGCGTCGGTCCAAAATTCAATCTCCAAACGACCTGTTCGTGCCGGGCATGGGCGCACAGGCGCTGCGAACATAGAGTTTTCGGCACCGCGCCCCAGGGTAGTATCGGGCTGGGCCAGCGCCGCTGCACGCATTCAATGTGGCCCGTAAACGCGATTCACTCGCAATCAAAAGAACGGTATGTTCCCTTGTCACATGAGCAGCGTGTTGGTTGTTAGCGAGATATTCCTCAGCATTCAGGGCGAGAGCACCTACGCTGGGTTGCCATGCGTTTTTGTGCGGCTGGCCGGGTGCGACCTGCGCTGCTCGTACTGCGACACTGCATACGCGTTCAGTGGCGGGAAAAGGATGACGCTAGTCGAGGTCCGCCGGGCTGTACACAAATTGGCCCGGCCGTTCTTCCGCGCCAACGCACGTATGGGCAGGCTTAGATTGCCGTTGGTCGAGCTGACCGGCGGCGAGCCGCTGCTACAGCGCGCGTCATTCGAGCTGATGCGACAACTGTGCGACGACGGGTTCGTTGTGTTGCTCGAGACCAACGGCGCGCATGACATCTCGGGGGTGGACCCTCGCGTGCGCCGCATTGTGGACATCAAGTGCCCAAGCAGCGGCGAGGCGCACCGGAACCGGTGGGAAAACGTCCGGCACCTGAAACGGACAGACGAGGTCAAGTTTGTGATTGGCACTGTCCAGGACTACGAATGGGCCAAGGCGCAGGTTGTTACGCACGCGCTGGCGCGGCGCTGTACGGTGTTGTTCGGTTGGGCGCATCCGCTCGCGCCGCACCAGCGGGTCGAATCGCTCAAGCCCGCGCCGCCTGACCATACACCTCTGACGCAACGCGAACTGGCCGAGCGGATCATTGCCGACGCGCTCCCGGTGCGGTTCCAAGTCCAGTTGCATAAGGTGATTTGGCCGCCGGATATGCGCGGGGTGTGAACGGTTCAGATTTCTGCCTGGCGATTCACGAGGTTGCGGCTGGTGTGGGCCGGCGCGGCGGGCGGCATACGCGCAGTTTTTTGAGTTACGCTCGGTGGAGTTTTGCATTGCCCCCGGCGCGCGAGTCTGTGTAGCACGGAGGCGAAATGCGAAAAACGCATATGTATTAAACGCGAATGGTCGGTACAACACAGGCTGTTCTACAACTGCTCCGCGAGTTCGAGTCGCGGAATGTCACATTTATTGCGCCGGACGGGTCGTGGCCGATTGTGTGGCGCCGCGCGCGCGGCGTTTGGGTCTGGGACGTCGAGGGCAAACGTTATCTGGATCTGACGGCCGCGTTCGGCGTGGCTGCAGCCGGGCACGCGAATCCGCGTGTGGTCCGTGCGGGCCAGCGCCAAATGGCCGAGCTGTTGCACGCTATGGGCGACGTGCATCCACACCCGCTCAAGGCGGAGCTGGCGCGCGAGCTGAGCCGGATCACATTCGAGCGTTGGGAACGCTCGTTGAACCGGGCTGCTTCCCAACGCCTCAACGCTTCAACGGTCCAGCAATTCAACAAGTCACGGTCGCTTCGCGCCAAAACTATCTTTTGCAATTCGGGGTTCGAGGCTGTGGAGGCCGCGCTCAAGACTGCAATGCTTGCCACGGGCAAGCCGGGTGTGATCGCGTTCAAGGGCGCGTATCACGGGCTCGGTTACGGCGCGCTGAACGTGACCGAGCGCGATTTGTTCCGCGCGCCGTTCAGTGCACAGCTCCGTCAATTCGGGTATTTTGTGCCTTTCCCGGCGGCGCGCGGGCCAATTCATTGCGGCCGTGCGCGACGCAGCAAGGCGCGTGTTTCAGCCGGAGACCCACTTCAAAACGTTGAGCGCATGCTCACCGCGCTTTTCAAGCGCAAGGCGGTCGGGGCGGTATTGGTCGAGCCTGTTCAAGGCCGCGGTGGCATTAATGTGCCGCCCCCGGGGTTTCTGACCTTGTTGCGCAAGTTATGCGATGTGCACGGGGCGTTGCTGATTCTGGACGAGATTTACACAGGGTTCGGACGTACAGGCAAATGGTTCGCGTGCGAGCACGAATGCGTTGTGCCGGACATCATTTGCCTGGGTAAAGCATTGACTGGCGGGTTCCCACTTTCGGCGTGCGTCGGGCGCGCAGATCTGATGGACGCGGCATGGCCGGCTTCGACCGGCGAGGCGATCCACACCAGCACATTCCTTGGGCATCCGGTGGGCTGCGCGATGGCGCTGGCGCAAATCAAAGAGGTCGAGCGCCGTCAGTTGCCGCAGCGGAGTGCGGCGCTCGGCGAATTTTTGGTCCGCTTACTCAGGCAAACGATTCGGGCTTCGAAGTATCAGGTCGAAGTGCGCGGGCTAGGGTTAATGGTCGGAGTCGAGATCAGGTCATCAGATGGCAGTCCTGCGACAGAGGCCGCATCCTGTGTCGTAAAGGCCATGCTTCAGCGCGGGTTTATCCTCTTGCCCGAGGGCGAGCATGGGAACGTGGTCGCGATGACGCCGCCACTGACTATAACGCGTGCGCAGTTGGCAAGAGCGGTAGCAGCGCTTGCAGAGGTGTTGGAGTCCTTATGAGCTGCGCAGTGTTTAATTTCGGTAAATCGTGGGGGCCGTTGCGCGTTAAGCGAAGCCTGGTCCTACGTCATTGTAATTCGATTTGGTGATTGAGCAATTTGACAGCAGCGCATGACGCTAACTGAGATTCGTCAACTGTTATCCGAGCGCGGTATCCGCCTTACCAAGTCGCTTGGGCAAAATTTCTTGCACGACAGGAACCAATTGCGGCGGATCGTCGAAGCGGCTGAGCTGGCCCCGCGTGACAAGGTAATCGAGGTGGGGCCTGGGCTGGGGCAATTGACCGAGTTACTTGTCGCGCGTGCTGGCACCGTTTTGGCCATCGAGAAAGATGCGCGGCTGGTGCAGCTTTTGCATGAGCGGTTCGGCGCGCCGGCCGGTCTCGTCCGAGCCCAAGCGGACAGCTCAGGCAATGTTGGAGCCGGGTTAGGCGCGTTGCCGAGCCAATGCCCGGCTGGGCTGGTGCTGATCCACGCAGACGCGCTCGAGTTTTTCAGGACGCAACGTCGCGGTTGGCGCAGCTGGAAGATGGTTTCGAACCTGCCGTTCTCTGTCGCTTCTCCGATCTTGGTCGAGGTTGCGCAGCTAGGCGCATGCCCGCGCAGACTAGTTGTGACAGTCCAATTCGAGGTCGCGCAGCGGTTGACAGCCGTGCCTGCTAGGCCCGAGTACGGCGTGCTTACATTGATGGTGGGGCTGACTTACGCGCCGGTGACTATGTTCAAGATTCCGGCCGGGTGCTTTTTCCCAACGCCGAATGTGGATGCGGCATGCATCGTACTCGAGCGGCGCAGCCCGCCGCTGTTGCCTGCGGCGCAACGGCTGGTATTCGTCCGGGTTGTGAAACGTGCGTTTTCACAGCGCCGCAAAATGATGTTCAAGTTGCTCAAGCACGATTGGCCCGAGGATAAACTTGCCCGCGCTTTTGATCATGCGGGGCTTGGACGCGCGGCCCGGGCCGAGCAGGTCGGATTGGAGGGGTTCGTCGAGTTGACGCGCGCACTTTGCGCAGAGTCTTGAGCTTGGAAAATGGCCAGTGAATTCTTTGATGTTGTTAATGCTGCCGATGAAGTGATCGGGCGTCAGCCGCGTGCCGAGGTTCATCGGCTCGGATTGTTGCATCGTGCCGTGCACGTGCTCGTGTTCAATTCGCGCGGTCAGGTGTACCTGCAGAAACGCGCGCATACAAAAGACCGCCAGCCCGGGCTTTGGGATAGCTCTGCATCCGGGCATGTGGACGCTGGCGAGGACTACGACACTGCAGCGTTGCGCGAGCTGCGCGAGGAGCTTGGGATCGCTGCTGGTGC
>JANWZY010000194.1 GCA_025061935.1 Verrucomicrobiia bacterium | reverse complement strand
TGGCCCACAAAACCATTCAGCCTAAAGGCTGTACTACAAACAAACAGAAATGGGATGCCGACGCAGCAAGTGCCCGGCTTCCCCGCGCGCGCCGCGCTTTAACAAGCGCAGCTACGCTTTAACCCGTCCAAGCCCCTCAGGGCGACAGACCATAGCCCGCCGTGTCAACGGTGGGTAACGAAACGCAAAATCCAAATAAGTCCCGAGAGGGACGGCAGAAATTTCAAACAGCCACTTTGGCGTGGTCCACGTAAATGTCCGAAAGACATGGCTACTAAGCTGCGAAACCATTCGTGTGCGATTTTTGCTCCTGCGCACGGATTGCGCGGAGAATCAGCTCTGTCGTCCTTGAGGGGAGTTGCTTATTGGTCGCTTGCCATTCTCCCACCACTTACGTGGTGGGCTATGGTCTGGCGCGCCTTTGCGGCGCTAATCATCGTGCGTAACCCAGTCATGGCAGCGGAGCGCTGGCGACCGCGCGCCCGCGCACTGGGTGGCTACCGTAGCCACGTTTGTAAAAACGTGGAATCCGCCCCGATTCTACTGCACTGGAAATGCACGCAGGCCGTGCAAGCCCAAGGCAACGGGCGTTCAGCCTAAAGGCTGGACTACAAACAGGCTTTTGTCGGGCGCATGTTGCAGCGCGCGGATGTCGAAGGGTCCAACGCCGCCGAAACCACAAACCATAGCCCACAAAACCATTCAGCCTAAAGGCTGTACTACAAACAAACAGAAACGGGATGCCGACATAGCAAGTGCCCGGCTTCCCCGCGCGCGCCGCGCTTTAACAAGCGCAGCTACGCGCGCATGCTTCCATGAACGGTCCAGCTCGCCATCGAGGCACTGCCCATCCCAGATCACTGACGATTGGAAATCGCGCACTGTCAAAAGTGCAACAAGCTTGCCCACAGCCGGCCACTAGCAACGGCACATACGCACACTTTCGCCCGGCTCAAAGATCAGAACCAGACCAAGGCTTACACATCTGTCGCCGACTGCGTCGGCTGCACAAAGCATCTCTGTGCCGCGCATTGATCCGTCTGGCCGGCGGCCCCACGGAGCACTGCCCCTCAAGGATGCGTGTACACGGCTTGCAACCCCAAGGGCAGGCCCAACCACCAATAAACAAGCAGGAACAGCGTCCAACTGAGCAAGAACAGGAGCGAATACGGCAACATCAGCGAGACGATTGTACCCACCCCAGCAGTTTTCACATACCGTTGTGCAAACACAACAATTAGCGGAAAATACGGCAAGAGCGGCGTAATGATGTTTGTCGTCGAATCGCCGATTCGATACGCCGCCTGCGTCAGTTCCGGCGAAATGCCCAACTGCATTAGCATGGGCACAAAGATCGGGGCCAGGACCGCCCATTTGGCCGAGGCCGACCCGACCAGCAGATTCACAAATGCGGTGAGCAAAATGATACCGACTATAGTCACCTGCGCCGGCAACCCGAGGCGCTGCAATACCAGCGCGCCTTCGACTGCGAGCAGCGCGCCCAGGTTCGATTCGCGGAACACGTAAGTGAACTGCGCCGCAGCAAAGGCCATGACCAAGTAATACCCCATTGTGCTCATCGAATGGCTCATGGCCTTGATAACATCGCGGTGGCTTTTGACCGTGCCCGCTACAACGCCGTAGGTCACCCCGGGGATCAAAAACAGCAGAAAAATAACCGGGATAATCGCATCCATCAGCGGCGCGCCGTGCGCCGTGAGCGAGCCTGCCTGTGAGCGGAACGGCGAATCGCTAGGTATTGCCGCCGCAGTCAATCCCACCAAGCCGAGCGCCATGACGCCCAACCCGATACCCAGCCCGAGCCGCTCACGCCCAGTAAGCAATTCCACAGGGGTGGACGACGCGGCCTGCTGGTCAACCGGCACACGCCGGAGCCGTGGCTCGAGCACGCAATCGGTCAACCATGTGCCCACCCCGATTATCACAAGACACGAAGCGCCGGTGAAAAACCAGTTGCAGAGCGGGTTGACCACCCGCGCCGGATCAACGATCTGTGCGGCGGACTGGGTAAACCCTTGGAGGAGCGGGTCGAGCCCGGACGGCAGGAAATTCGCGCTGTACCCGCCGGATACACCTGCAAACGCGGCCGCTATACCCGCCAACGGATGCCTCCCTGCAGCGGCAAAAATCGCGCCGCCAAGTGGGATAACAAGCACATACCCTGTATCGCCGGCCGAGTGGCTCACTATGGCCACCAGCAACAGCACCGGCGTAAGCAGCTTCCGCGGCGTGACGCTCAGCAGCGCGCGGATGCATGCGCGAATAAAGCCCGTCTGGTCAGCCACACCCACCCCAAGCATTGCCACCAGCACAACGCCCAGCGGCGGGAACTCGACGAACGTCTTGACCATCCGCGCCAGAAACTTAGTCAGGGCCTCGCCGGACAACTGGCTCACGACCCGGATGGGTTCTGCGTGCGTGATCCGGCCTGCGGGGTCGCGCTGGACGGTGCGCGGGTCAATTGCGTCGAACTCGACCCGGGCCAGCACGGCCGAAGCGATCAACGTAACCAGCCATGCCCAAACGAAGAGCATGGCAGGATCGGGCAACCGGTTCCCGAGCCGTTCTAAAGCGTTCAACACACGTTGACCCAACCCCTGCCGTTCAACGGCTGCAGGCCGCTGCTCAAACGCACCCGACGCTTTCATGAACTTCTGCCAGCCACAAACCTAAGCCGAACCGCTCGCCCACGACAAGCCACGTGAGCACGAACCTGGTACTCTTCCAATGCCACTTGCACGGCTGCACGCCATCCATTTACCACTAAGGTGAACATTCCTCCCACCGCACGGGCGGGCACCAACACCAAGCGCGCAATCTCAAGGCCGCGCACTCATGACTCGCACGTGAGCCGAGGGCGCGCTTGAATCCACGAAATTGTGTGCTAGCATACCCGTGGCAATGGAGTTTGCCTGTCCCGGCGCTATACGCGCGCGGGCGAACCGCAGGTTCAACCCGCTGATAACTCCTACCCAAAATGCACAGAACGCATTTGTTCGCACTGTCTGGACCTGGGCATGAACGCGCAAGTGGAACAAACAATGGAGCGAGCTGCGCCAAGCGCGACACGGCGCGCTGCGCCCTCCGCACCAACGCACGAGCGGCTCGACGCGCTCCTGCGCAGCTTGAGCGAACTGGCGGGTGAGCTGCATCTGGACGCGCTCCAGCCGCAACTGGCAGCGTGCCAACGCCAACTGGCCACACGGGACGGGCTAGATGTGGCCGTGTTCGGGCGGTTCAAAGCTGGCAAAAGCTCGTTCCTCAATCACCTCGTAGGCCGACCAATCCTGCCGATTGGTGTAGTGCCCTTGACCGCAGTCGTAACGCGCCTGCGGTACGGTTCGTCGGATCGCGCCGAAGTCCGGTTCGCAAACGGCACGCGCCGAGCCATACCTCTGACAGAGATCGAGCTTTACGTCAGTGAAAAGGAAAACCCGGACAACACGAGGCAGGTCGAGTCGGTCGAGATCGAACTGCCCGAGCTGAAGCCGCTCGCGCCGCTTGAGTTTGTGGACACGCCGGGGCTTGGCAGCGCGTTCGCGCACAACACCGAGGCGACACTGCGCTGGCTCCCGCAAGTGGGCGCAGCCCTCGTTGCCGTCAGCTCAGATGCGCCCCTGTCAGAACGTGACCTGCGCCTGCTCGATGACCTGCGCCAATACACGCCGAAGATCGTGCTGCTGCTGACCAAGGCAGATCTATTGACCGCGCCGCAGCGTGCCGAAGTACTCGCCTTCGTACGTGAGCAAATGCAAAAGCGGTTTGGCGCTTCCTGGCCAGTGTTCTTCTACTCGATCAAGCCCGAGCTGGCCGAGTTGAAAACGGCGCTTACCGAAAGGTTGTTCGTCCCCCTGATCAAGCACGCTGGCGCAGCGTCGGCGGAAATCCTCAGGCACAAGCTCGCCGCGGTGGCAAAGCAGGGGCTAAGCTACCTTGAAATTGCGCTCGCATCGGCCGCTCAAAGCGAAACTGCGCGAGCGGCACTGGCCGAAAAACTGGCCGATGAACGGCACCAATTCGACCTGCTCCGCGAAGAACTTAGTGTTCTGGCCCGCGAGTGGGACGCGAAAGCGTTCGAGTGGGCGCTCGAGCGCTTGGCCCCGCGCAGGCGCGCCATCGAGAAAAAGGTCGCCGACGCACTTCACGCGCAGCTTGACCAATGGCGCCTGCGCCTGCCCGCGTTACTCGACACTTACAGCGAATGGTTGACCAACTTCCTCGTCGAGGAACTGCAGGCCGTGTCCGCGTCCGAGCGCGCCACGTTTTGCGCACCCATCGAGCAGGTGCGGCTGCACCTCGAGCGCACGCTGCGCGCGTTGCAAGACCGGCTCGGCAAACACGTCAAAGATGCGCTCGGGCTTGAGCTTGCGCCGCGCGAATTCCAGTTCGAAGTACGCGAGCCGGCAGCGCCGCCCGTGTCCGTGGGCGTAGCGTTCGATGTGACACTTGACCTGATCGGGTACCTTGTGCCCATGACGCTGTTCAGGGCGCTTGTCCACCGGCGGTTGGTGAAACATGCACAATTCGAGGTGCGTAAAAACTTCTCGCGCCTCGCCGCCGCGTGGCGCGAGCGCGTCAGCCACGCGATCGAAGACCTAAAACAGCAGGCGATCCACAACGCCGAGACCGAACTCGCAACGCTGGAACAAATGCTGAGCCAAACCAAATCCGACGCGCCCCAGTTACGTGCCAAACATGCGGCCCTGACCGCGTTGTTGCAACAAGCCACGGGCTGATTCCTACTAAGCGCGCGTCCTCGGCCTCGGCAGCCGCGCGTTCTGTGTTTATTGTATTGTGCAAGCCCAAGCCCCGTGGCTAAGCTACAGCAGCCTCAGCGTATGAAACTGAACACGAACCGAGCGAGAAATTTTATTGCCGGTGTCGCCCTTGCTTGTCTTGTGGCAGGATGCGCCACGGTGCCGGAGACCGGACGGAAACAGTTGCGGCTCATTCCTGAGTCGGAAGAAATGCAATTGGGCCTAGCAGCCTTCGAAAAGCTCAAAAAAGAAACACCCATCAGCAAAGACGCCGCAGCGAATGAAATGTTGCAGCGGGTCGGGCAGCGCATAGCGGCCGTGGCACCGCTGCCAAACGCGAAATGGGAGTTTGTCCTGTTCGAAAACAAGGAGCCGAACGCATTCTGCCTGCCAGGCGGCAAGGTGGGGGTGTACACGGGCATCCTCGAGATAACCCGAGACGAAGCCGGACTCGCAACCGTGGTCGCGCATGAGGTCGCACACGCAGTCGCGCGGCACGGCGCCGAACGGCTCAGTGAAGCGTTGGTTATCGAAGCCGGTGCGCAATTGCTGGGTGTCACGCTTTCAAGTGCCGACCCACGCACGCAGGCCGCAGTGGCAACCGCGTAC
>JANWZY010000193.1 GCA_025061935.1 Verrucomicrobiia bacterium | reverse complement strand
ACTACTGAAGGAACAGCTCGAGGCGTATCAAAAACGTTTGGACCAGAGCGTTCGCGACCAGGCCACAGCGCTGGGGGAGGTTCGGAAACAGCTCGAAGCACTCGCGCAACAAAGCCAGGTATTGGCCCAAGAAACGCACCAGTTCAGACTGGTCTTGCGTTCTGATCGCGCGCGTGGCCGTTGGGGCGAGGAGACGCTGCGGCGCGTGGTCGAGGTCGCAGGCATGAGCGCGCATTGCGATTTCACCGAGCAGGCGCAGGCCGGTGAAGTGAAGCCGGACCTGATTGTGCACTTGCCGGGCGACAGGGTCATCATTGTTGACGCCAAAGTGCCCGAGCTGGACTTTTTAAGCGCGCTGGACACTGCGGATCCGGTCGAGCGCGCCAAGGCGCTGGAGGCACATGCGGCGAAACTCAAACAAACAATTAGAGACTTGGCAGCACGCGATTACCCGAGCCAGTTCCCGAACGCGCTCGATTACGTGGTGCTTTTTCTGCCGGCTGAATCACTGTTCAGTGCAGCGCTTGAAGGCGACCGCGACCTGATCGTGTGGGCCGCGAGCAAGAAAATCATTCTTGCGACTCCGGCGTCGTTAATTGCGATTCTGCGCGCCGTGAGCTTGAGCTGGCAACAACATGCTCAAACGGAAAACGCGCGTAAAATAGCCGAGGCTGCCCAGGAACTCTACAAGCGTGTTGTAACTTTCATTGAGCACTTCGAGCGCATCGGAGATGGTCTGAAAAAGGCGGCAGAGGCTTTCGACGCTGCGGCGCGGAGTTATCAAGCCCGAGTGCGGCCTGCGGGCGAACGGTTAATCGAGCTGGGCGGCGGTGTCCCTGGCAAACCGTTGTCGGAGATTCAACCGGTCGGGCCGTTCCCGGGACGCACAGGCGAAGGTTGACCAAATTTGCGAAAAAAGCAGGGATGGGTGCCCCGGGTATGGCAGTCCAGTGCCAGCGCAAGATGCAACGAATCAAGTAGGGGTGGGGTATTGTGGCAGAGCCGGGCAGGGGCTGTATTCGGACCCTGGCTGACCAGTTTGGGAATCTGGCGCTGGACATCCGCTGGCAATTTGTCCGGTGCATTGACGCGCCGCGCCGGACAAATTGGTCTCTAGCATCCAAATGGCAGGCTCCGGCACTGTACCGCGTTGGCCGGAGGGGGTGCTGGACATATGGCGTGCCGGGGCTTGTATCTGGCGTTGGAATTTCTGGAGGCAAGCCGACGCGGCTGAGGTTTAGAGGGTTCACTGAATTGGTTCAGTGGTTTTGAGTTGTGCAGCGTTTCCCGAGCATGAGACCTTCTGGGACGGCTAAAGCGGGGTGTGACGTATCTAAGCTGGGAATACTATGGCTACTGTTCAAGTATGCGTAGCAGTGGCTCAGTATGCACCGAGCGTAGCCTGCACCGCGCATTTAACGTTCTCGGTAGCGGTGTGAAATTCGGGGTTAAAGAACGCTCTATGGGCAGTTGCGGCGATTTCCTGAAAGGCGCACGGCGCTGGCGGCCGGGTACCTGTGTATGAGCTAGCCCTACACGGAACTGAGGGGCAAAATGCAGCCGTCAGTAAATGCTGGACCAAATGCTTTTATGAGGTGCAGATGCGGAAACTTCGAGAACAGGGGTGAACGAACTGACGGCGTAGCTACGCGGGAAGGGAATGTCTCGATCTGCGGCCGGGTGGCGCTGCAGTGCGCTGTTGCGGCATTGATTTTTGTGTTTGTCATGTCGGTTCGGATGCACAGTGCGGATTCAGTCGCTACGGAGCGCGGCCGGCCGAAGATTGTTCTTTTGGACGAACCGGAACAAGGGTTTTTCTCGAAGGTGCTCGACTTCCAAGGCATACCGATCAAGGCGCATGCAGTTGTATCGGACGAAGCATTGTACGCAGCTTACGACCGACTATCACTGATGTTCAGCAACCTGATCCCGAACCAGCCGGCGGTTTTGTCTAACTTGCTGGACGCGCGCGTAGCCTTGCACATTATAGGCCGGACTCAGGTCACGACCGACCTGCCTGAGTGGCGCCAGGACAAAGGCAAGCCACTGCCCGAGTACGGCGGGTTAACCCGCGACGAGCGCACGCGCGGCATGGGCGGACGGCTGACCTCGTGCGGCGAAGAAAACCTGCTCCGGCTACCCGAAGACCGGTACTTCGGGCGCGATATTTGCCTGCATGAGTTTGCTCATTGCCTGCGCAATTTCGGGTTGCCGGAAGACGTCCGGAGGCTGTTCAATGAGCAATACCGCCGCTCGATCAGCAAAGGTTTGTGGGTCGGTTCGTACGCCGGATCGAACCCGGACGAGTTTTTTGCCGAGCTAACGATGTGGTATTTCGGCACGCACGGTGATCTTGGTATGACTGGTTCCAAACCCGAGCCGGGTCCGGAAGGCTTCAAAAAGTACGATCCGGAAGCTTCCGCGTTGTTCGATGATTTTTACTCGGGCAGAATTCCGATTGGCAGAATCGGGCATACCAACCGCGTCCGGAATGGCGAATCGCGCGGCTCGCAGCATTAGCATCCGCCGGCCCTCCGCAGCCTTAGATCAAAGCCGATGCTCAGACGGTTGTGCACGACAACCGTGAATGCTCTTGGTCGCCCAGCTAGGCCAAACTAAGGCCGGAAATAGCCTAGACTCGTAGTCCTCGTTTAGACGTTTCGTGGCCAGTAAACGCCAAAAACCGGGCTCGAACATCGAATTTCCATGCTGTGTCGGGCTGAAAGAAGATTGCGTTTGTGGGCCGAGTCGGGTTTCTTTTTGGGCCGATGCAGATCGAGGAAGTAACTCGGCTCGAAGCCGATTTGGATAATTTCGATCCGCAGGTGCGCAGGCGCGCCCTGCTCAGATTGGTTGAGCTATCCAGGCGACACGATCTGCTTCCGCGCGAGCCGCGCCCGATTGTGAACCTGCATGTGCACACATTTTTTTCGTACAATGCGTACGGGTATTCGCCATCGAAGTTCGCGTGGCTGGCGCGTAAGCATGGGTTGGCTGTTGCCGGTGTGGTTGATTTTGATGTGCTGGATGCACTGGCCGAGTTCACCGAGGCCGGGCGGTTGCTCGAGTTGAAGACATGCGTGAGCGTCGAGTCGCGCGTGTTCGTGCCGGAGTTTGCCGACCGCGTCATCAATTCGCCGGGCGAGCCCGGGATCGCGTACCACATGGGCGTGGGATTCACCACGGCGGAGTTGGGCGGGTTCGCTGCCGCGTACCTGGCGGGGATGCGGCGCACAGCGGAACAGCGGAACCGTGAGCTGGTGCAGCGTGTGAATTTGTACATGCGCCCGGTCGAGCTGGACTACGAGCGCGATGTGTTGCCGTTGACGCCTGGCGGGAACGCCACTGAGCGGCATATCTGTGAGGCGTACGTGCGCAAGGCCGAGGAGCTGTTTCCTGATCCGGCTGCGCGCGAGGCGTTTTGGCGGTCGAAGCTAGGCGAGTGCCCTGCCGAGCGCGACAAACTCCAAGCATTGCTTCGCGCCAAGACGATGAAGCGTGGTGGGGTCGGATACGTGCAGCCTGGCAAAGGTTCCTTCCCTGTCATGGCTGAGATGAATCGGTTCGTGCTCGAGTCGGGTGCGATTCCGACCCTGGCGTGGTTGGACGGCACCTCAGAGGGCGAACGTTGCATCGAGGAACTTTTACAGGTCGCGATGGCTACTGGCGTTGCAGCGATTAACATCATTCCTGATCGGAATTTTACCCCCGGGGTCAAAGACCAAAAATTACAGAACTTGCATGACGTGATAGCGCTGGCCGAGAGGTACGGGTTGCCGGTCATTGTTGGGACTGAGATGAATGCGCCTGGGAACAAGTTTGTGGATTCGTTCGACGCGGCCGAGCTGAAGCCGTTTGTGCCCGTGTTTCTTAAAGGTGCGTACATAGCGTATGCGCATTCGGTCTTACAACGTCAAAGCGGGTTCGGGTACTTGAGCGCGTGGGCGCGCCGCAACTTCGATTCAGTTGCGGCTAAAAATGCTTTCTACGAGCGTGTAGGGCGTGAACTTTCGCCTGCGCGCGAAGGCGTGTTGGCTAACTTGCCACCTGAGACCACGCCGGATAGCATCCTTGCACGGATCAAGTAGGAGGGTTTGTTGTGACTTCGTCTGTGATACCGAAGCAGCAGCGGGCCATTCAGTTGATTGGGCCGGATCAATTGGTGTTGAATGAGGCCAAGCCGGTGCCGGAGCCGGGGCCTTTCCAGCTCCTGTGCAAGGTTGAGGCGTGCGGGCTGTGCTTTTCCGACCTGAAGTTGCTTAAGCAGTTCAGCGCGCATCCGCGCAAGTCCGAGATTGTCGCCGGAATAGATCGGTCGGCCTTGGCGCAGATGCCGCATTACGTGCCGGGTGAGAAACCGACCGTGCCCGGACACGAGGCCGTGGTTAGAATCGTATCTGTCGGGCCAAACGTCACCAAGTATCGGCCCGGCGAGCGGTACCTGGTCCAAACCGATTACCGATGGTTGCCTACGGCTGCGAGCAACTCCGCGTTCGGGTACAACTTTGAGGGCGCGCTCCAACAGTACGTACTGATGGACGAACGCGTGATAACCTCGCCGCAAGGTGAGTCCATGTTGATCCCCGCGCCGGAGCACCTGTCCGCTTCAGCAATCGCGCTGTGTGAGCCGTGGGCATGCGTCGAGGACGCATACGCTGAAAAGCAGCGGCGTACGCTTAAGCCCGGGGGCAGATGCCTGGTGGTGGGTTCCGATCCGAAACTTGTGCAGGCTGCCGGTGCCGAGATCAACCGGCTTGTGCGCAATTGGCCCAACCCGCCCGAGGTTACCGTTTGCGCCCCTGATGTGTTGCCGCCGGGGCAGTTCGACGATGTGCTTTATCTTGGCGCGGACCCAGCGGTTGCAGAGCGCCTTTTCGAAAAACTTGCGCCGGCTGGACTGTGCATCATTTTGCAGTGTGGCGGCAAGTTCGGGCGGGCCGTTGTTACCCCGATAGGCCGTGTCCACTACGGTGGTATTCGCATAGTCGGCACGCGCGGCGCGGAACTGGAGGCCGCACTGCGGGTGATTCCCGACACGGTTGAGATTCGCCCCGGTGAGAAGATCAACGTTGTCGGCGCGGCCGGACCGATGGGCACGATGCACGTGATTCGGGATTTGTGCCAAGGCGTGCAAAATGTTTGCGTCTTCGCCGGGGACATTAATGACGAACGGTTGGCAGTGCTCGAAAAGCTTGCTGCGCCATTGGCGCTTAGGAACAAGCTCAGGCTGCGTATATACAACCCTGTTAAAGAGCCACCCGGTGAGAAATTCAGTTACACCGTGTTGCTTGTCCCGGCTGCGCAACTTGTCGCCCAAGCAGTTCAGCAGTCGGCGCAGGGGGCGATCATTAATATTTTTGCTGGCATCCCGGCAAATGTCACAGCCCAGATAGACCTGGACACGTACATCGAGCGGGGATGCTATTTCGTGGGC
>JANWZY010000192.1 GCA_025061935.1 Verrucomicrobiia bacterium | reverse complement strand
TGGATTTTGCGTTTCGTCATATGCCACTGGCGGGGTGTGCAAATGTCTTTCGCGCAGACGGGCCTGGGTGGAAATCAAATCTCGCGCGGTGCAAAAGGCGCGCTGGGCCATGCCTGCAAGGTGGTTGGTGGGGAAGCGCGCAGCCCACACCTAACACTCGATCCCCGGATGTGACGGGAGAGGATTCCGTTTAGTTTGAGTCTGCGAGAACCATTGGCAGTCGGTGCTCGAGCTTGCTGGCGGATGTGGCTGGCCGATCGCCCGGGTGCAAGGCACTGCTGGCTGAGGCATCTGGCGCCCGGTCCGGCACTTATTCGGGCTTCATGTTTTACAAGCGCATAGTTTTCCCATTTTGATCGGCGTCTTTTCGCACTGATGGGTTTCTGCAATGCACGCACACGAGACCCGGCGTGCGTCCGTTTGCGAAATTGCCTGGTTCGCGAGAAGTTTTTGAGCGCCGGAGGCGCCGAGAATGCTATTGTAACTGCCGGCACGGAGGTTTTGCCGGCTTCAGTGCGCTTGGCCAATTGACACTGCGCCGCCTTCCGGCCAGGCTTGTCGTCAGCTATGGCACCTGGGGCGGGCACCCGCGGTCATGAACCGTTGTCGCAAAGCCTGCTTGAGCTGTTGGCGCGCGATTCGGCGGCGCCGCCGCTTACTTTGAACGCGATCTTGGAGCGCACTCAGGGGCGGGGCCTGTACCTTGTGATGGTTCTGCTCTGTTTGCCGTTTGTAGTGCCTGTGTCGGTTCCCGGCGCGAGCGCGGTCTCGGGCGGCGCGATTATGATCCTTTCGCTTCGCCAGGTAATTGGGAAACCGCCGCGGTTGCCACGCGCGCTCGGGGAACGGCCGCTCCCGGACCAACTGTCGCACCGGGTCGTTTCTGCGAGCGCGAAGTTGATTGGAAAGCTTGAGAAACTGATCCGGCCGCGCTGCACGCATTGGCTCGAGACGCCAATTGCAACTGTTGCAAACGGGCTCTTGATCGCGTTCATGGCGTTTTTGCTCGCGTTGCCGCTGCCCTCGCCGCCGTTCCTGTTCACGAATTCGTTACCGAGCTATGCGATTATCCTGCTTGCGTTGTGCATGATGGAACGGGACGGGCTGGCTGTCTGGCTCGGGTACGCGGCTGCAGTCGGCGCATGCGTTTATTTCGGGCTGTGGGCGGAGCTGATCACGCGCCACCTGGCGGAGTGGCTGCGGTTGCTGTTCATGCTGCTGGATTCGACAAGATGAGGTGTCACTGGTCGGTCGCGCCCGCACAACCGTTGCTCGCGCAGCGGCTCGGCGCGCAGTTGGGCATAAGCGCGCTGCTTGCGCAATGCGTACTGAACCGCGGGCTGAGCGAGCCGGACGCCATCCGGCGATTCCTAGAGCCGCGGCTTGCGCATCTGTCGGATCCGTTCCGGCTCCCTAACATGGACGCTGCAGTGCAAAGGTTGTTCGCGGCGCTGGATGCGCGCGAGTCGGTGGTGGTTTTCGGCGATTACGACGCCGACGGCGTGACTGCCACAGCCGTGCTTGTCGAGGTGCTCAATGCATTGGGGCTGAAGGTTGATTACTATCTGCCGCGGAGACTCGACGAAGGATATGGCCTGAGCCAAAAAGCCGCAGCCAACTGCTTGAAGCGATTTCCAGCGCAACTATTGATTGCAGTGGACTGCGGCTCGACCGCCACAGACACCATCCAATGGCTGCGCAGCCGCGGCGTTGACGTGATCGTGCTCGACCATCACCAATTAGCCTGGCCCCCACCTCCTGCCACCGCACTGGTCAACCCGCAACTGAGCCGCGTGCGCGCCCAAGGCGGCCCGGGGCACGACCGGAAGCTTTCTGTTGATGATGTCCAGCCATGGCCGCTGACAGAGCTGTGCTCGGTCGGTCTCGCATTCAAGCTCGCACATGCGTTGGTTAAGCACGGTCGCGCCGCGGGGCTGAAGTCCGCCGCCGAGTTCGACCTGCGCCCGTTGCTCGAGCTGGTCGCGCTGGGTACCGTGGCTGATATCGTCCCGGTTACGGGCGAGAATCGGATTTTGGTCTCGGCTGGCCTCGCGCGGCTAAGCACGAGCATTAGGCCGGGCATTGTCGCGCTTAAAACAGTTGCGCAATGTCCGGCGGCGCTCGGCCCGTATGAGGTCGGGTTCATGCTCGCGCCGCGGCTGAACGCGGCGGGCCGGCTCGAAACCGCCGAACAAGCGCTGCGGCTGCTCTTGACCAAAGACGAGGCGGAGGCCGACGCGCTCGCACGTGCATTGGACCGGTTCAACTGTCACAGGCAAAAGATCGAGCAGTCCATCACCGAGGAAGTCATGGCCGGCCTAGAGTCGAGGTTCGACCCTGCCAAAGATTTCGTGATTGTTGAAGGTCGTGCCGGGTGGCACATCGGCGTCATCGGAATAGTCGCATCGCGCCTTGTGCAGCGGTTCCATCGCCCTGCAGTTGTTATCGGGGGTGAAGGCACCCGGCTCCGCGGCTCGGGTCGGAGCATCGAAGGGTTTGATCTAGCGGCCGCGCTGCGCACCTGCGCCGACCTGCTCATAGACCACGGCGGCCACGCCATGGCTGCAGGCCTGACCATCCGTCCGGAAAACATCCCGGCGCTCCGCGAACGGCTCAACGCGCTCGCCCAGAAGATGCTTAAGCCGCACCAGCTCCAGCCGCAGCTCCGACTCGACGCTGAGGTCCCGCTGGGCGAACTAAGTGCCAGATGCACGCGCGAGCTTGACCGGTTGAAACCGTTCGGCTTGGGCAATCCGCCCGTGCGCTTGCTGGCGCGCGGCTTGACCCACCACCGTGCGTTACAACGGTTCGGCTCGGACCGGCAACACGTCAAGATGTGGGTTACCGACGGCACCGCGACGCGCGAGGCGGTCTGGTGGGGGGCGGGTAACGAACCGCTTCCTACCGGCCGGTTCGACCTCGCATTTACGCCGGTACTGAACAACTTCGGCGAGCGGCCGACGGTCCAGTTGCGCGTGGCGGATTGGCGGCCAGCTACTGAGTAAGCGGCGCGGTTCGAGCCGGTGTGCCATGCGCAGTAGCCGGGCAGGCGCGCGGCGTGGCGCGCCAACTTGAACCGGCTGACACGGTGCGCGGCCCGACCCGAACCAGCGATTCCTGGTGCGGCGAATTGCGCAAGCTGCCCGGCCGCACGCATTTGCGCGCATTCTGGTTTTGCTTTTTTGATCGAGCGGGGCATGATTAGGCGCGGCCAGAGCCAATTGGACTTTTCGAGGCGAGATGCGGTGAATCTTCAAGTGACCCGGTCAGTGAAGGTTTGAAACCCGGCGGTCGGGAACGGTCTCACGAAAAGCCCGATTGAGCTGCGCTGAAGCAATCATGCAAAACAGACTCTACGTCGGCGGGCTTGCCCCGGATGTGACCGAAGCGGACTTGCTGGCTTTGTTTTCACAGCACGGGAGCGTGACCGAGGCCAGTGTGGTGCTCGACCGGTTCACGCGCAAATCGCGCGGGTTCGGCTTCGTTACCATGGCCAGTGACACTGCCGCGCAGGCGGCCATACAAAAGCTGAATGGCACAATTTTCAAGGGGCGCACAATCACGGTCAACGTCGCGCGCCCGCGCGAGGAACGGCCCGGGACCGGCCACACGCGTCCACGGTAGGACTAGGCGGGGCGCCGGCTCGGTGCGCGAGTCCGACCCGGCGCCGATCATTCCTCCGGGGGTGGGTGAGACGACGCTGGCGGCGCCGAAGAGCTGTGTCGAGCCGCCGGCGTACCACGGAATTGACGCCTGGCCGCGGCTGCGCCAGCCTTTAGCGCGCGAGCGTATGAACACAGCCAATTTATCACCGGGCGAACTTGCGCGGCTCATTGATCACACGCTGCTGCGGCCGGACGCGACAGCGAAAGACATCGAAAAGCTGTGCAGCGAAGCGCGTGAATTCAACTTTTACAGCGTGTGCGTGCACGGCTCGCGCGTGCAGCAAGCGCGGTACCTGCTCGAAGACACAGACGTCAAGGTATGCTGCGTGGTCGGGTTCCCGCTCGGCGCCGCTGCGGCCGATGTGAAACGTTTCGAGACCGAGGCTGCAGTTGACGACGGCGCGCACGAAATTGACGTGGTCCTCAACGTCGGGAAACTCAAGGACGGGGACGATAAGTACGTCCTGCGCGAGTTACGCGATGTGGTCGAGGCTGCTGACGAGCGGCCGGTGAAAGTCATCCTCGAGACATGCCTGCTGACGCGCGAGGAGAAAATCCGCGCTTGTCACTTGGTATTGGATTCAGGTGCGCAGTTTGTGAAAACTTCGACCGGGTTCGGCGCAGCCGGAGCCACGGTCGAGGACGTCCAACTATTGCGCGAAGTGGTCGGGCCACGGTTCGGCGTGAAAGCTGCAGGTGGCATCCGCGACGCGCGGACTGCGCTGGCGATGGTGGCCGCGGGCGCGAACCGGCTCGGCACATCAGCGAGCGTGGCGATCATCAAGGGCTTAGCTGCGCACTCTGCAGAGTACTAGCCTGAGCATTTCGGATCATTCCATCGGCGCTCGGTGTTTGGTTCAGGTGGGCGGCATTGCGCCGGTACCCGACCGAGGTATGGGCTGTCGGAATAAGTTCCACCCCACGTGAAGAAAGTGCTGGACCTCGAGCGCGAGTGTAGTTTGTGGCACTGGACTGAAAGGCTGTGCATTATTAGGCCTCGCACAAATCCGTAAGGGCTTTCATACCACTGGATTGGCGCACCGCTTCAGCCGGGTGCCAAAGGCGCCTGCACCGGCAAGCCATTTGAACAATTGGGCTTGGGGGAGATAAACCGTTGAAACAGTTTAGTTGGTCGCGCGGCGTTCGCCGGGCTAATGCACAGTGTTGATGCGGCGTCGCTACTCGTAGTTGTGAGTTTCAATAACGCTTGGCCCGGCTAAATGCCGCGGGCCTACCGGGCTGAGTGGCCGCCAAGCGCGGTTTGGAACCGGTCCCTACAGTGTTTTTGCCGGTTCGGGCACAGGCTGAAGAGCTACCTGCGAGCCGAGCGCGGGCCGCTCACCTTTGTGCCACCACAACACCAGCGCGCTCGCTATGTAAATGCTCGAAAACGTGCCTGTGAGGATGCCGACCAGGAACGTAAACGCGAAATCATTGATCACGCCGCCGCCGAACAGGTACAACGACATCGTGGCAAGGAACACTGTCAGGGATGTGATGATCGTTCTGCTGAGGCATTGGTTGAGCGCTTGATTGATGATCTCCTTGAACGTGCCGCGCACGCCGAGTTTGAGGTCTTCGCGTATCCGGTCAAAGATGACGATGGTGTCGTTGATCGAAAAGCCGATGATTGTGAGTACGGCTGCCACAATGGGCGCGCTCAGCTCGCGGCCGGTGAGGAAGAACCACCCCATTGTCATCAACACGTCGTGTACAACTGCGACAACTGCTGCTACGGCAAATGAGAACTCGTATCTGAACGCCACGTAAACC
>JANWZY010000191.1 GCA_025061935.1 Verrucomicrobiia bacterium | reverse complement strand
TGCAGCGGATACTTGGAATGTTGCTCTTGTGCCGCGGAGCGTTTGGGAGTATGCGAGGTTGCAGTATGCGAGGTTGCGGGCGCCTTTGGCGAAATTTTGTCTATTGGGCTGACTCCCCATAGGTAGCGGGTTCGATTGGCAACCGCTCGGCCAAAGCGGAAACGAGTTCCAACAAATCGCCGACACCGTGCGTGTGCGGCCCCCAGCCGCCCAAGCTCTATCAACATCGAATGCCTCAGGCGGTGCGCAACCCGTCCTGCAAGACGGTGCACTCATAAGCCAGGTACAATCCGGGTTGAGCCGGTCCGGGGCCGGGGACCGTCGTCCGGTCAGCGTATGCCGGGTGCCGCAGCTTTGGGCACGAGCCGACTTAAGGCGAAGATGGCTGGCAATTTGCGCCAAAATCGGCAATCGTAAACCGCAATTCGCAAATGTGCGCGCGCAATTTACGCGACATTGCCACAGGCATTGTGCAACGGCTCCAACAAGCCGGGCACAGCGCGTTTTGGGTCGGCGGATGCGTGCGCGACCTGTTGCTCGGACGCGAGCCAGGCGATTACGACATCGCGACTTCGGCGCGGCCGGAGCAAATCGAGGCGCTGTTCAAGCGCACCGTTGCAGTCGGGCGCAAGTTCGGCGTGATGGTCGTGGTCGAGGACGGGCACCAGTTCCAGGTCGCAACGTTCCGTGCCGAGTCGGACTACGTTGACGGTCGCAGGCCTGAAAAGGTCGTGTTCAGCGACGCGCGCGCCGATGCATTGCGCCGCTACTTCACCGTTAACGGGCTGTTTTACGACCCGATCACGAACCAACTGCACGACTGGGTGGGTGGCGAAGCCGACCTGCGCGCGCGCCTCATACGCACGATCGGCAACCCGGAGGAGCGGTTCGCCGAAGACCACCTGCGCCTGCTACGTGCGGTCCGGTTCGCGGCGCAACTGGACTTTCAGATCGAGTCGGGCACGTTTGCCGCGCTGAAAGCAAACGCGCATAAGATCACCGGCATCAGCGCCGAGCGCATTCGCGAGGAACTTATCAAGTTGTTCAAGCCGCCGCATGCGGCGCGCGGGCTTGAGCTGCTGCGCGAAAGTGGCCTGCTCGAGCACGTCTTGCCGGAGCTTGTCCCGACCATCACCTGCGCGCAATCGCCCGACTACCACCCAGAAGGCACGGTCTATACGCACATCAAGCTGATGCTGCAACACATGCCTAATGACGCCGACCCGTTGTTGCCCTGGGCAGTGCTTCTGCACGACATTGCCAAGCCGCAAACAGCCACGCGCGACCCCGACGGCACAATCCATTTCTATGAACACGAGAAGCTCGGTGCCGAGATCGCCGAAGCTGTGCTCGAGCGGCTACGGTTCCCGCGCAAACAGATCGAAGAAGTGGTCAAGGTCGTCCGGTACCACATGCAGCTCAAGGACGCCATGCAAATGCGCAAGTCAACGTTGCGCCGGTTGCTGCTGCGTCCGACGTTCAAGCTCGAGCTGGAACTGCACAGGCTCGACTGCCTCGGCTCGCACGGCAGGCTCGATGTGTACGAGTTCCTCCGTGAAAAAGCCGCCGAGCTTGAACGCGAGCCGCAGGTGCGCCCGCCGCTATTGACCGGGCACGACTTGATCGCGCTCGGGATGAAGCCCGGGCCGGCAATGGGCGCGCTGTTAGCCGAGATTCGCGAAAAACAGTTGCAGGATGAGCTGAAAACGCCCGAGCAGGCGCGCGAATGGGCGCGGCTGCGACTGCAACAAATTGCGGGTCAAGGATCAGCCCCCGGAGTGGCTTGAGCATGGCCGCATGTTTCGCGCCGGTTGACCCAAAAAGGCTCGCGCGGCGTGCGGCAGTCGGAATCAACTGCGGACTCGCCTGGCGTGGTTTTGAAAATGCGGCTTTGCCAAGGCTCATTCCAGGCCGCGTGCGAGTAGGTCGTCCTCATCAAGTCCAAGGTAGTGCCCAAGCTCGTGCAGCAGCGTGGTGCGAATCTCGTGCCGGAACGCTTCTTCGTCACCCTCTGCAGCGTCCCACACGTTTTCGAGGTAGAGCACAATCCGTGGTGGCAGCATGCAGTCCGTAGCATGCTCTTCAGCGAACTCGGGGCCGAGGAACAGGCCGAGCGTGTCCGGCTCGACGCCATCCGCTATCATTGTGCGGCTCGGCCGGCGCTCGAACGTGATCGGGAGCTTGCGCGCAGCCTTTTGCAACGGCGCCGGCAGCGCGGCCAAGGTAGCCTCGACTTCCTCAGCCGCGAGCGCGCGTAGTTTTTTCAGGTTCGTGGCCATTTGCTGTGCGTTGACCAGGAAGGTTTTAGCATGCTCATAAGAGCACACCAAGTGTGGTTTGGTCATTGGCCCTGGGCGCTATAGCAGGTCCACCGGATCAATGTCTATTGTGAGCGTGACGTCTTCGGGCAACTGAAATGTTTCGGTGAGTTTGGCCAGGCGCCGGCTCAACTCGGTCATGCGACGCGTGCGGAGCACGATTTGGTACCTGTAGTAAGTTTTCGCGCGCAAGACCGGGGCAGGGGCCGGCCCGGCTATGATCAAATCTGAAAGATCACGCTGAGTTGAGTCTTGCGCTTCTGCGGGCGTTTCGGCCGGCGCAGTTTGCGCATCTTCTTCGACTTTGACGAGAGGCTGGGTGCTGTTGGTGTTTGCCCCCACTGCGTCTTGCGCGCCAGTGTCGCGCATTTTTTCGAGTGCGCGTTTGAGGTAATCGGCCGTGAGTTTGACCTTATCGCTGTTCCTGCCTTTAAGCGTCAGCAGCGCGACCCGCGTGAACGGCGGGTACCGGAGCTGGCGCCTGAACTCGATCTCCTGCTCGTAGAATCCGTTGAAGTCGTGTCTGCGCGCGTACTGGATCGCGGGGTGGTACGGCGTAAACGCTTGCACGAGTACTTCGCCTTCGACATCGCCGCGCCCAGCGCGCCCGGCCACCTGGGTCAACAACTGGAACGTGCGCTCGGCTGCGCGGAAATCCGGCTGATGCAGCGCAAGGTCGGCATAAATGATCCCCACCAGTGTCACGTTCGGGAAGTGCAGCCCTTTGGCAATCATCTGCGTGCCCACGAGCACGTCTAGTTTGCCGGCGCGGAAGTCGGCCAATAACCGGCGATAGTCTTCTTTGCGTTTCATCACGTCGGAGTCCATCCGGCCGATGCGGGCGAACGGGAACATTTTGGCCAGCGTTTCTTCGACTCGCTCGGTGCCGAGTCCGGCGTAGCGGATGCGCGGGCTGCGGCACTTCTCGTTAGGGCAGACGAGCGGCACCGGCCCGGTGTGCCCGCAGATGTGACACAACAAAATTTGTTCGCGCCTGTGGTATGTGAGTGCGATGCTGCAATTGACGCATTTGGCCACGTATCCGCAGAGCGGGCATTCGAGCGCGGTCGAATACCCGCGCCGGTTCAGAAAAAGAATGACCTGCTCGCCGCGTTCGAGCCGGCGCGTAATCGCCTCCCTGAGCTGGCCGGAAAAGATGGGTACGCCTTTGGCCTTGCGCGCGGCTTCGCGCATGTCGATCACGCGCACGAACGGCATTTTCCGGCCGTCCACGCGCTCGGGCAGCTCAAGCAGTGTGTATTTGCCCCGGCGCGCGTTGTAGTAGCTTTCGAGCGACGGGGTGGCCGAGCCGAGCACGACCACCGCGCCTTCGAGCTGACCGCGCACAATGGCCACGTCACGCGCGTGGTACCGCGGCGCTTCCTCCTGCTTGTACGTCTGCTCGTGTTCCTCGTCCACGATGATCAGGCCCAGCGGATGCACGGGCGCAAAAATGGCCGAGCGCGCGCCAATGACGATCCGCGCGCGGCCCTGACGTATCTTGTGCCATTCATCGTGCCGCTCGCCCGCCGAGAGGTGGCTGTGCAGCACCGCCACGAGCGTCCGGTTCGGCCCGTGACAAAACCGCGCTTTGAACCGCTCGACCGTCTGCGGCGTGAGCGAAATCTCTGGCACCAGCACGATTGCGCCCTTGCCGAGTTCAAGCGCATGCGCAATCGCCTGCAAATAAACCTCGGTCTTGCCGCTACCGGTCACACCGTGCAGAAGAAACACGGGGGATTTGAGCGTGCTGCCGGCATCCTGCCGGGAGGATGTCAGCAGCGCGTTCGGGCCCGACCCACCCGAAGTCCCGGGCGCAGCGCTTGTTCCGTGCAGGGCGGCTTTGATCGCCTCGAGCGCTCTGGCCTGCGCAGGATTCAACTCCAGCGGATGCGTGGGCAAAATTAATTCATGCGCGTACGGGTCGCGCTCGGTGACCTGTGGCGTAACGACAACCAACCCTTTGTCTTCGAGTCGGCGCACGGTTGCAGTTGTTGTCCCGGCAAGCTTGAGCAACTCGGTCAGTGGCAGCTCGCGCCGTTCTTCGACGATGTGCAAGATTTCGAGCTGGCGTTTTGAAAGTCTGGGTAGTTCGCCCGCAACCGGCACCGCGCGCACAAATAATTGCTGGCGCCAGCCCGGTTGCTCGCGCCGGACCGCCACCGGCAGAACGGTCCTAAGGCATACTTCAATAGGACAGCAGTAGTACTCGGACATCCATCGCGCCAGCCGGAGTAACCCCACTGTGAGCAGAGACGGCGTGCTTACAACCCTGAGCACAGGCTTCAAGTTGGGATACTCGGAGCGGTCCGCCAGCTCTGTTACCACCCCGAACACTTTGCGCCGGCCCAGCGGCACCTGGACACGCGTGCCCACGCGAACCTGATCTGCTAATTCGTGCGGCACGTTGTAATCGAGCGATTTGCCAAGCGCGATTTCCAATGTGACACGTGCAACCATCTGCGGTAGTCTAGGCACGAAAGTGCCCCGGTAAACAATGCCAAATAAAAGGCCAAAAACACGCGCGGGATTACGCCTGAAATTTTGGATTTTGGTGGCAGCGTTTGCGAGCGGTCTTTTGGTCTTGTACGACCGCTGGCTTGTTTGGCGTGAACACAGCCAGGACCCGGTGATTCTGGCCGCGGCGGCGCGGTACGGCGTCGAGCCCGCGCTTGTTAAAGCCGTCGTTTGGCGCGAGAGCAAGTTCAATCCACGCGCGCGCGGCCGCGCGGGTGAGATCGGCCTGATGCAAGTGGGCGAACTCGCCGCGCGGGAATGGGCCGAGGCCGAGCGCATCCCGTTTTTTGTTCACAGCCAGTTGTTTGACCCGGCCAAGAACACGCTTGCTGGGACGTGGTACCTGCGGAAACTGCTCGACAGGTACGCTGATACGGACAACCCGCTGCCGTATGCGCTTGCAGATTACAACGCCGGGCGCGCGAATGTACTCAAGTGGGCGCAGGGGGCGGCTGCTACCAACAGCGCGCTGTTCATTGACCAAATCGGGTTCCCGAGCACCAAGCGGTATGTCAAATCCGTCATCGCCCGGTTCGAGCATTACAAACCGATCTTCCCGCCACCTGCCACGCAGGCGCGTTAATTGAGCCGCGGACAATCCCGTAATGACTCTCTTG
>JANWZY010000190.1 GCA_025061935.1 Verrucomicrobiia bacterium | reverse complement strand
GACTATCCTGCGCTTTTACAAGCGCGGCTACGCCCAGAACGGCCAAAGCCCGTCAGGGCGATAGACACTAGCTAACCGTGTTAACGGTGGATATGAAAGTCTTGGTGGTGCGCTCCAAATGCGCGCATCGTCTTGTGCGGCTCAATACCAGGCTTGACCGGCTGGACAACCTGCGCGAGCATGCGACTAGGTATGGAACCGAGACTCAGCATTGTGCAGATCGAAAAGCCAGACCCGATAAATTTCATCCTCGGCCAATCGCATTTCATCAAAACAGTCGAGGACGTTCATGAAGCGCTGGTAACGGCGGTGCCGGGCATCAAATTCGGGCTAGCGTTCTGCGAATCGTCCGGCAAGTGTTTGATCCGGCTCACTGGCACTGACCAAGCCATGATCGAGCTGGCGCGGAAAAACGCACTCGCCATTGGGGCGGGCCACACGTTCATACTTTTCCTTGCGGAGGGGTATTACCCCATCAACGTGCTCAACGTGGTCAAGCAGGTGCCGGAAGTGTGCAGAATCTTTTGCGCTACGGCGAATCCGGTGCAGGTGGTGATTGCCGAGACAGGGCAGGGTAGGGGAATCCTGGGCGTGATTGACGGACAAGCGCCAAAAGGCGTCGAGTCCGACGAGGACGTGAACTGGCGCAAGAGTTTCCTGCGTAAGCTCGGTTATAAGCTCGGGTGACGCGGGCTTAGCGCGCGCGGATGACGCCGAGTTCGGCCCTGGTGCGCGGGCCGCGCGCGGTGTGACCCGGCGGCATGGCGCGCAGCGGGCGCGTGGGGGCGGCGTGGACTAAAGGCCTGCAACGGCGCGAGCGATTGGATGCCGGCCAATCTGACACCCGAATACGAAAAGGCGCAGCAGCAGTTCCGCGAAGCCAAGACCACCGAGGAACAAATCGCTGCGCTCGAGCGGATGCTCGCTGTTATTCCGAAGCACAAGGGCACGGAAAAACTGCAGGCGGACATTAAACGGCGCCTGAGCCAATTACGGCGGCAGGAGCAAAAATCGCCGAAACGGCGTGGCCCGGACCCGTTCCACATACCCAGAAGCGGAGCGGGCCAGGTCGTACTGGTTGGGCTACCAAACACTGGCAAGAGCAGCTTGCTCGCAGCAGTCACAGACGCAAACGCCAAAGTTGCAGATTACCCGTTTACGACCACTGTCCCTCAACCCGGAATGTGGTTCATGGCCGATGCGCAAATCGAGCTGATTGATACGCCACCGATCACGCCCGGGCATGTGCCCGGCGGACTCATGGGGACTATCCGGAACGCGGACGTGGTAGCCGTCGTTGCTGAAGCCGGCGAGGCCGCCCTCGATCAGACAGAAACTGTGCTGAGTACGCTACGCGAGCGCGGACTTAGCATACGCTCCGTACCAGCAAACGAGATTGACCGGGCCGACCCGAGCCTCCGCAGCGGGGTGATCATTGCCAGTAAAGCGGACCTGGCCGGCCCCGACACAATTGAACCACTGCGCGAGCTTTATTCGGGCACACTCGATGTGATCCCCGTCAGCGTGCGGACAGGCGCCGGTTTGACCGAACTGTTCCGGCGCCTGTGGGAATTGCTGGCCGTGATCCGCGTTTACTCGAAAGAACCGGGCAAGCCCCCAGACTTGGATAAGCCTTTCATTCTCCCAGTCGGCTCGACAGTCGCAGACCTTGCGCGCAGGATCCACCGCGAGTTACCCGAACGCATGCGGTTCGCCAGAGTCTGGGGGCACACCCGGTTCGAAGGTCAGCAGGTGCCAAAGACTGAACTGCTCCGCGACCGCGACGTGGTCGAAATACATGAATAAGAGCGCTCACACGGAAGCGCGGCGGCGCATTCCGACCGCATTACATCGTTCTTCGCCGACCGGACACACTCCGCATGCAGACGTAAACCCGGATAAACGTTCGCAAAACGGACTGGACGGATGCTCGAGCTGTTATGGCCGGGCTTGCACGTTTAATCTGACTTTCGCCGCAAGCGGTGTGCCGACAAGCGCGAATGTGTCACCGGTTTTTTCGAGCACGACCTCGAGGAGTTTGTTGTCAGACGGTAGGCAAACGAGTCCGCGCGCACGTTCGGCGCGCGCGGCGAAAACGACCAGCTCGAGCGCGGACCAGTCCATCTGGCTCGTGGACTGCGCAAGTGCGATATGTGGCACCGCCGCCCCGTCACGCACGAGCATTATGATCGGCAACCGCCCGGCCTCGATCTTGTGCCAGCCTGCGCCGTACGTTTTGCCGGTTTGGTAATCAATCCACGTGCCTGGGGGCACATAAACCGCGCGCGCGCGTTCGCCCTCGTGCAGCAGCGGCGCGACGAGGATGTCGGTGCCGAAGAGGTATTCATCGTCCACGCACCACGCGCCGGGGTCATCCGGGTATTCGACAAACAGCGCGCGCAGCATTGGGAGGCCGCGCTGCGCGCTCGCAGCCGCTTGCGCGTAAATGTAGGGCATGAGCCGGTATCGGAGCTCGATGATTTCGCGCGCGCGTGACATTGTCTCTTGGCCGTATTCCCAGGGTTCCTTGGGCGCGGTGCCGTGGCAGCGCATGTGCGAGCTTAGCGCGCCGAACGCGAGCCAGCGCAGGTAGAGGTCAGCCGATGGCCGCGAGATGAATCCGCCGACGTCGTGGCTCCAAAATGTGAATCCGCACAGTCCGAGTGACAGCCCGGCCCGCAGCGTGGCCGCCATGCCTTGATCTGTGCTCTCGGCGTCGCCGCCCCAGTGCACTGGGTACCGCTGGCTGCCCGCCCACGCGCTCCGCGCCCAAATGATGTTTTCGCCCGTGACCTTGCGCGTGATCTCAGCCACGGCCTTGTTGTACCGCAACGGGTACAGGTTGTGTTCGTAAAACCCGGTGCGGCCGGACGCGTACAGCCCGTTCAGCGGCGCGGCCTCGCCGAAATCAACCTTGATCGCGCCCACACCCAACTCGAGCAGCTTCGCCAGTTTCGCCTGATACCACTCGACTGCCGCCGGGTTCGAAAAATCGAGCACCGCGTCTTCGTATGGGAGGTTGCCTTTGGCATCGCGCACGACGAGATTTTTCTGCACAAGCTCACCAAACAGCCGGTTTTGGGGCGTGAAATACGGCAGTTGCCACAATGAGATTCTGAACCCCTGCGCTTTCAGATCGGCGATCATTTTCGCCGGGTCAGCGAACCGCGTCTTCGAAAACTCGTAGTCGCAGCGCCAGTCGGTCTCGAACCACCCGGTGTCGAGATGGATCACGTCGCACGGGATGCGGTTTGCCCTGAGCCGGGCCGCGACCTCACGCACCTGCGCCTCGCTGAAATACGTGCACCGGCTCATCCAGAGGCCGAACGACCACAGGGGTGGCATCGGCGACCGGCCCGTCAACGCGGTGTACTCGGCCAGGATGTCCTTCGGCGCGCCGAGGAACACGAACAGGTCCAGCTCGTCATCGCCGAGCATGATCGAATTGATCCCGCTGAAGTACCGTCCGAAATCGAACGTGATCGGCCCGGAGCTGTGCACGAACATGCCGTACCCGCGGCTGCTCAGGAAAAACGGCACGGGCTTGTACATCGTCTCGTTTTGCGTGCCGTTGCTGTCGTCGGTCCACAACATCACGCGCTGACCGCGCTTGTTGAACTCGGTGAACGATTCGCCGCAGCCGAAGATTTTTTCGCCGGGCGAAAGCGTGAACACCGCAGCGACGCTACGCGAGTAATCCGCCGCGCGCCGTACGAAGCAAAACGGCAGGATCGGCGTGAACGTCATCGAGTTGTCCTGCAAGTGGTGCGTTTGCGTGAGCAGCCGGCCCGCCGCATCGCGAAGCTCAAGCCGCCACGGGTTTTCGCGGACGATCACTGCCCCGTGCGCGTTGCTATAGCAATGGCCGCCCTCCACACGGCCATACCGCCACGTGGTGTCTTTGGGCACCGGCCCGGCCAGCATCAGCGACTCGGCTTTCGCAAACTGCGGGCCGGTGGGCATCCGCACCCGCACAGTCCGCGCAGACACGAACTCGAGCTGGAACGGCAAGACAGGATCGGCCTCGTACTCGGTGGTGGGGAACTCATTCGGCTCGACAGGTTTTACCCCCGCCAACGTGTTGTTGAACGCGTGCCGAGTGAAATACCGCGCGCGCCGGTACAAAACCTTACCGCGGGCTGTGGCCGGGTCGAATTCGGTCAGCTTGTCGGCCAGGAAATACGTGTTCGAGAAGTCCTGGAAATCGGCGCTGACGTCCAGCGGATCGTTCAGCAACGGCAACGGCGGGTTGCCCGCGCTTGCAACCAACCCGCTTGACCATGCCCAAACCCAGACCAGCCACAGCAACAGTGCTTTGCTCGATTTCATAGCCCTACTTGTTCGCCATCTGCCGCACGACAATTTCGCAGCCTGTATCAATAGCGGTGTCGCCCTCGCCGCGCACAAAGCTGCGGCTTGCTCGCGACCGAGCCGCAGTAAACCCTCCAACTACCCCGACTGTCTTGTCGTCAAAATTGGCGACAACAAGCGCGGTTGCATAGAAAAATTTCCCGCAAGCCACGTAGCTGCGCCACGCCGTAGCCGCGCTCGTCAGAGCGCGGATCACCAGCTTCGGGTCGGGGACGCTGTGGCTCCGCGTTTTTACAAACGCGGCTACGATGGATGGAAACCAGTCGTGCCCTGGTAGCCGCGCTCGTCAGAGCGCGGACTGCAAGGGTTAGGCGCGGATTGCGCCACCGAGGTTTTGACAAGCGCGATTACTAGGCGGTGAGCCTGGCTCGGGCTAGCGCCCGCGCAGCCAAAACCCGTTGCACGTACAGCCAAGCCCGTGCATAATCCCGCGCATGCTGGCCCGGGTACGTTCAGCAGCGATCCACGGCATAGACGCTTACGAAGTCGAAGTCGAGGTCAACGTAGGCTGGGGCGACACGACAATTGTGATAGTCGGGCTACCCGACGCCGCAGTTAAAGAGTCCCGGGATCGTGTCACCACGGCATTGACAAACTCGGGCTACAAATTCCCACTGGGCCGGACCACGATTAACCTCGCACCCGCTGACATGCGCAAGGAAGGTCCGAGCTTCGACCTGCCCATCGCCATCGGATTGCTCGCGGCAAGTGACCAGCTCCGGCCCGACCGGCTCGATGAGTTCATAATCGTCGGCGAGCTGGCGCTTACCGGCGCGGTCAGGCCGGTCAGAGGCGTATTACCCATCGCGATCCTTGCCAAAACGCAGCGCAAGCGCGGCATAATTGTGCCGCCCGAGAACGCGGCTGAAGCCGCTGCGGTCGGCGGCCCAGCCGTGTACCCCGTGCGTAACCTGCGCGAAGCGGCAGCGTTCTTGGAAGGCAAGCTTTCCATCGAGCCTGCCAAAGTTGACGTGGAAAAACTTTTCGCGCACCCGGCAGAAGACGAACTCGATTTCGCCGAGGTCAAAGGTCAGGAATCGGTCAAGCGCGCGCTCGAGATCGCCGCTGCCGGCGGACACAACGTGCTCATGATCGGGCCGCCGGGCACGGGCAAATCCATGCTCGCGAAGCG
>JANWZY010000018.1 GCA_025061935.1 Verrucomicrobiia bacterium | reverse complement strand
CGGATTTGGAGATCCAAACCTTATGCGCGGGTATGTAAAATTTTTAACGCTACTCGGACGTGGGATTGCGCTCAAAGCCGCGGGCATGGAGCTTAGGCTCTGCTAAAAGTAAGGTGCCGAGAATGAGATACTAGCCGAGCATATCACATGTTGAGCAGGTTTTTGATGTTGGCACGGAGCCCCATCGGGGGTTAAGCGGGGTTCAATTTTCGCCGAGCAGTACGAACGGGTTTTTTCTGAACAACGGCTAGAGCGGCGTAGTAGGATTGTTCAGGGTTGCGCGAAAATATCCGAACTGGGTTACGCGAAAAGCTGCGGAGGCAGGTGCCCGGAGTTATGGAGCAGTGAGGGGCGCCTTTGGCTGAGCGTGCTGGTCCGCAAAAATGATTGGAAGAGGCGAACTTTTTTGTTGCGGGGTTACTGCAGTGTGTGTCTAATGGTGGCGGATTGAGGTTACACGCGTGCAAAGTTTTTGTTGACAGTATGGCAAGAATGGCGTAAAAAGGCAGCAAGTAAGGCGTAGGCCAAACCAAAATAAACCCAAACAGACAACGGATCATGAAAAGAATAATTGCTTCAGCCGGAGTGGTGGCGCTAGGGGCTACCGGCGTGCATGCACTTGATTACGCCCCCGGATTCGGCTCGACCGACATGGCAAAGCCATGGAGCGTGTCTCTGACGCTGCGCGGATTTTACGATGATAACTACCTGACACGTGCGGGTGACGAACTTGACAGTTGGGGATTTACGTTAAGACCGGCGGGCTCGGTTGCGTACTCGACCGGCTTGACCGACGTCGGCGCAAGGTATGCGTTCACTGCATACTACTTTGCTGATCGCCCGGGTACAGATTGGGATTTCGCGCACCAGTTTGATGGTTACTTGAGCCATGCGTTCAGTCACAGATACAACCTGTTCATAACAGATTCGTTTGTGTTCGCGCGTGAGCCAGAGTTGTTCGAGTATGATTTGCCTTACCGGAGCGATATGGACCACCTGCGGAACGTGGGCACCATAACGCTCAATGCGCAAATGACACAGTTGCTCACCCTGGTGTTGGGGTATTCGAACTCGTACTACGACTACGAGCAGGAAGGCCTAGGCAGTTTGTCGGCGCGGTTGGACAGGGTCGAGCACTTGATTTCTGCAAATTTGCAGTGGCAGCTTTTGCCCACGACCGTTGGAGTGGTCGGTTACCAATTCGGGCTGATTGATTTTATTTCTGATGACGAGTTGGTGCCAGGGTATAGTAGTGACATTCGGAACAGCTACAACCACTACATTTACGTCGGGGCAGATCATGCGTTTAATCCTGACCTGACTGCATCGGCGCGGGTCGGGACGCAGTATGCTGATTTTTACAATCATCCGGGCGGGTTTGATCAATGGGAGCCTTATGCGAATGTGAGCCTGAGGTATCGGTATGGCCAAGGCAGTTTCGCGGAGGCCGGCTTCATCCAGCAGTACACCCGGACAGATGTGCGGGCACTGACAGCGTCGTCTTCAATCGGGTACGCCTCGATTCGTCACGCATTTACGCCGACGCGGGAAGGGAGCATTCTGGGGCGGATTCAGTACTCGGTATTCGATGGCCAAATACCTGGTGTGCGCGATTACAGTGACTGGTCTCAACTCCATTACGCGGTCGGGCTGAATCTCACGTATGCGTTTAATCGCCACGTGTCCGCGGAGATCGGCTATAATTTCGACCAGTTGGATTCAGACGAGAAATTTGAGCGGTACCAAATTTGGGAGCGTTGGGATTTCACGCGCAATCGCGTCTATTTTGGCGTGACAGCAAAGTATTGAGCCTAAACGTTTGCGCTAAGGGGCTGGACCGGCGCGACGATCTAGCCCCAATTTTTTTGGTTTATGGAGCCACAGCGATTCGTTCCACAGCCTGAGACAAAGCTGCACTTCCTTGATTACTGGCGGATCATTCGGATCCGGAAAACGGTAATCTTGGCGGTGTTCATGCTCGTGCTATTAACCGCGACGGTCGTGACCTTTTTGCTCCCCGAGTCGTTTGCCCGTGTGGCCAGAATAAAGGTCGAGCGCGAAGGCTACGACATCGAGCCGATTACAGGCCGTCCGTACCAACAGGGCTATGATCCGTACTTCATCCAGACCGAGTTCGAAGTGATCCAGTCGTCGGTGGTGCTTAACAAGGTAATCGAAGCCTTGAATCTGAACGAGGTATGGCAGAAAAAGTTCGGCCTGCCCGAAAAACTCAAGACTGAGGAATCGTTCGGACTCCTGAAGCGCATGATCAATCTTCGGCCGGTGCGGAACACCAGCTTGATTGAAATTCGCGTGTTTAGCGACGATCCGGAGGAAGCAGCTCGCCTAGCAAATGCTATAGCGCAGGAGTACCGCGATTACCGGCTCGAGCAGCGGAAGCAGTTGACCTTGGGTGGGCTTAAAATTCTAAGGGAACAGTTCGAGGAGCACGAAAAGAAGATACGCGCCGCACAGGAAGAGCTATTCAAGCTTAGGAAGGAGCTAAACATCTCTGACTACGACGCGGCGAGCATGTCGCCAACACCGCACTTGGAGCAGGAAACGTTGCGCAGGATCGAAGCGTTGCGCATCGAGGCGGAGGCGCGTTACACGGCGCGCGAGAAACTGCTCAGCTCGCTCAAGCCGCTCTCGCGAGAAGAGCTTAAAAAGGTGCTGCCGACAGCAGTACCGGATCAACTGCTCGCGAGCTTGCTCGAGCAGCTCGCATTGGCAGAGCAAAAGCTGATAGTGCTGCGGAAAGATTACGGCGACGAGTATCCTGAAACGATTCGGGTCGCTGCGCAGGTCGAGGACCTCAACAAGAAAATCAACGATAGGATCGACGGCATACTCGACGGCTTGGAGAAAACCGTAGAGGCAGCTAAGGCTGAGGTGGAGAACTTGCGGGCGGAGGTTGAGAAAGCCCGGAAAATAGACCAGGAAAAGGCAGACCTTAGCCGACCGTACTACATCAAGAAGCAGGAACTGTCGGAATTGATCCGGTTCCGGGACATCTTGGCTATGCGGATCGCGGCAGATCAGACCGATGTGCAGATTCCGCGCAGTAGCGTAGTGGAAATAGTAGATCCCGCTGTGCCGAATTTCACCCCTGTTCGCCCGAACAAGACCCTCAATATTTTACTGGGGGCGGTGATTGGTCTAGTAGTCGGCGTCGGGTTGGCGTTCTTCATCGAGTATCTTGACACCAGCGTGAAGACGATAGACGACGTCGAGCGCGCGTTGCAAGCGCCGGTGTTGGGGGTTATTCCGCAAAATGTGGGGAACCTCCTTGAAGAAGGCGCAGAGAGTCCTCACGCCGAGGCATACCGTGTATTGCGCACAAACATTCTGTTCTCTCGTAAAGATGAGCGCCTCAACACGATCTGCGTAGTCAGCGCCGGCGGCGGCGAGGGCAAAACAACAACCATATTCAATCTTGCGGTTGTATTTGCACAAGCAGGCCAGCGCGTGTTGCTGTGCGATTCAGACCTACGCAGGCCTGCATTGCACAAGCTGTTTAAGGTAAGCAATAGCATTGGCTTGACAAGTTACCTGCTCAAGCAGCATTCGCTGGAAGAGGTAATCCAGACCACGAGCCTGCCGACGTTGGATTTCATGCCCAGCGGCAAGCTACCGAGCAGCTCGATGGGACTTCTCAGCTCGAGCCAGATGAAAGACCTCATTGCGGAATTGAAACAGCGGTATGATTTTGTCTTCTTCGATTCGCCTCCGATAATGGGCGTGAGCGACGCGGCGATCCTGGCGAGCATGGTGGACATGACGCTGCAGGTTATCCAGTACCGCCGTTATCCGCAGCCGATGTACATACGCGCCAAGCAAATGATTGAGAAAGTGGGTGGTAACCTGATCGGCATCGTGCTCAACAACATCAACGTCGCACAAGAGGAGAGTTACTACTACTATTACGGCGGGTATTATCACGATTACTATCAATCCAGAAGTGCGGAGGCCAAACCTGAGGAGGAGGCTGTGCCCGAGGCCAAGCCGAAGGTCAAACCGAAGTATTGATTTCCAAAGCAAGATAGAAAACGCCGAAATGAAACGAACCGTTTTCTCGTCTCGAACAACGGTGGGAGTAGTTTTAGTCGCAAGTGCGGTTATTTGTCTAACCGGTTGCCGTATTCCGCAACCGCCGCCAGTGTCCGGATATACCCCCACCCCCGTGACTGGGAGCACAAATGTGCTTTCGCCCAGCCGATTGCGCGTCGGTGAACTACTTACCGTTACTTTCACCGACGTCCCGAA
Organism: Verrucomicrobiia bacterium; assembly: GCA_025061935.1. GTDB lineage: Bacteria > Verrucomicrobiota > Verrucomicrobiia > Limisphaerales > DTLC01 > DTLC01. The sequence continues at coordinate 13,882 of JANWZY010000018.1, read as the reverse complement.
TCCGATACCGCCGTTCGAGGGCCGGATTCGCGAGGACGGCAAGATCACGCTCACGATGAACCAAGAGTTTGAAGCGGCCGGCAAAACGATTGCTGAACTCGAGCGCGAGATTCGGGAACGGTACGTGCCGAAGTATTTTCAGAACCTGACGGTGACAGTGCGCGCGCCGGAACGGTTCTTCTATGTTGATGGGCAGGTGCGGATGCCGAGCCGGCAGCCGTATTACGGGGAGATCACGGTCTTGGGCGCCATAGCGGCTGCGGGCGGTTTTACCGACTTTGCGCAACCGAAGAAAGTTCGGATACTAAGGGCCGACGGTAAAGTCGAGCTGGTTGATTGCAAGCGCGCGCAGCGCGACGCCCGGTACGATGTGCCGATTTACCCGGGCGATCGCATCATTGTCCCGCGCAGATTTTGGTAATGCTCGAGCTTGAGGTGCTTTCTGGTAAACTGGCTGGCAGGGTTTATCCTGTCCGCCAGTTTCCGTTTCTGATCGGGCGGAGTGAATCTGCAGATTTGCAATTGGACGAGCCGGGTGTGTGGCAAAAACACGCCGCGATCGAGTTTTGCCCAAACGATGGATTCGTGTTGGTCACGCAACCGCAGGCGACGGCACTTGTGAACGGTCAAGTGGCTGCGCGCACGCGATTACGTGCTGGCGATGTTGTCGAGTGTGGCAGCTTCAAATTCCGTGTGTGGCTTAGCCCGGTGCGGCAGGGGCGTGGCGTTTGGTACGAGGCGGCCGTATGGGTGCTGCTCTGCGCAGCATTAGGAGCCCAGATTGTGCTGATAAATCTGCTCGCCCATCAGTGAATCGGGCGGGATCGCCCGCCGCGGCGCTAATTCGGGCGGCGGTATTGCTCAGTGACGGAAATGGCGCACGCCGGTGAATGCCATAGCGATGTTGTGCGCATCCGCGGCGGCAATAACCTCTGCGTCTCGCACGGACCCGCCAGGTTGAATGGCCGCCGTCGCCCCCGCTTCGGCTGCGACCAGCAATCCGTCAGGGAAGGGGAAGAACGCGTCGCTACATACAGCACTGCCTTTGAGCGAAAGGCCGGCTTGGGCTGCTTTCCATACGGCAATCTTTGCAGCGTCCACGCGGCTCATCTGGCCTGCGCCGATTCCGAGGGTGCGGTCAGGCGCTGCGAAGATGACAGCGTTCGATTTGACGTGTTTGACCACACGCCAGCCGAAGAGCATCGCTTTGAGTTCAGCATCTGTTGGGTGACGCCGTGTCACAACCTTCAAGTCTGCTGGGTCGACCCGTGTGAGGTCACGGTCTTGCACTAGGTACGAGTCGGCGCCGACGCTGCGGATTTCCAACTTCGATGCTGGCCGTGCCGGCGAGAGCATTTTGATCAGACGTAAGTTTTTCTTTTTTTGCAGTACTTCCAGTGCTTCCTGACTGAAGGCCGGAGCCACGATTATCTCGCTGAAAATTTCCGCTATCGCCTCTGCGCATGCGCGGTCTAACTCGCAATTTGTTGCTATGATACCCCCAAATGGCGCTTGTGTGTCTGTGGCATACGCTTTGTCCCACGCTTCACGCAGAGTGGCGGCTTGACCTACACCGCACGGGTTTGTGTGCTTCAATATCGCCACTGTAGGCGGATCACCCATGAATTCGGCGATCAACTGTGCTGCCGAGGTCAAGTCTAGAATGTTGTTGTATGAGAGTTCTTTGCCGTGGAGCTGGGTGAAAAACTCGTTGAAACGGCCATAAAGCGCAGCCGTCTGATGCGGGTTTTCGCCGTAGCGCAGGCGTTGCACGCGCTGCGCGCAAATGACCAACGTGCTGGGCAGTTCACCCGGGCGTTCGGGATCGAACTGTTGGCGCAAGTATGATGCAATAGCGCTGTCGTAAGCAGCGGTTCGGCTGAAAACCTTGGCTGCCAGTCGCTGGCGCAGTTCGAGTGTTGTCTGCCCTGTGGCACGAATTTGGTCGGCGACGGCCGGGTAGTCTGCAGGATCGACTATAACCGTTACCCATTGGTGATTTTTGGCCGCAGCGCGGAGCAGGGTTGGCCCGCCGATGTCAATGTTCTCGATTGCTTCGGGCAAGGTGGCCTCGGGCCGCGCGACGGTCTGCTCGAACGGATACAAATTAACCACGACAAGATCAATTGGCAGAATACCGTGCTGTTTGGCCGCAGCTTCATGCTCGGGGTTGCCACGGATAAAAAGCAGGCCTCCATGCACTTTGGGATGCAAGGTTTTGAGCCGGCCATCGAGCATTTCGGGGAAACCAGTGTATGCACTTAGCTCGGTCACGGGCAGGTTCGCCTCGCGTAAGACCTTGGCAGTGCCCCCAGTTGAGATCAACTCTACACCGGCGGCTGCGAGGACCTGGGCAAACTCGATCAACCCGGTCTTGTCCCATACGGACAAGAGCGCGCGTTCAATTTTTTGCATACGAACAGTTTAGCAGTTCCAGTTTCGTTGTGATCGCTTGCTCAACCATGCAATCCGAGTGCTGCGAATTCGAGTTGTTTAATAGCCGGGCTGCGTGGCTGCTGTGACGGGCAGCAGCAGCCCGGGGCAGATTTTTCAAACGTACTGCGTTCGAATCCCAATTTCAGAAACTGACGCACACGCCCAGGTTGAGCGTGCTCATGCTGTAACCGCCTCGGCCTAGCTGTGTTGCGAAGGTCAAATATGTATTGACGCTCGGGTTCCACTGCACGGTCAACCCGAGGCCGGCAACGAGGCTATCACGGCCTTGGGTAGGCCCTTGGACTGTAAACGGAGTGCCGGCCCCGCCGGTGAAGCGCGACTCGATCTCGAACTGTTGATCGAGGAAGTCATGGCGCCATGCCACATAAAGCTCCGGCATCAGGAGCGTCAACGTATGCTCGAAATTGTGCGTGTAACGTATCCGTCCACCGAGCTGGGTACGCAACGCATCTGCTGTGTCCGATTCGATTTGCAGTGGGGCCAGGGACCCAGTTTCTGTGAAGCTGTCGAAGCTTGCGGATATATACTGCACAGAGGCTTGTGGCCCGAGTGTCCAGTTCCCGTACTGCAAGTCGTATCCGCCGTTGAGCATTGCTGTCCACGAGAACCCCTCGGTATCGCCTTTAGCCATTCCGTCCAGTGATTTACGGCTGGTATCATACGAGTTGAATGCGCCCCCGAGCATGCCCCCAACGTACCATGGCCAGCGCAGCCACGCGCCATAGAGTTGACATCCGATGTTTTCCGACTCGATTTCGCCGCCGCCAGTTAGGTCTGCCTTGCCTGCACCGTAGCTGGCTGCCACGCCGACCACGAGTTGTTCGCCGAGCCGGCGTTCTGCGCCAATAACGATGTTTCTGTTGTCCAAGTCGTACCCGCCGGAGCCTGGGCCGTCACCGACGTCGCCTGTGCCGCCGGCCATTTCAGCATAAATGTTCCACAGCTTGTCTTCAGGGGTGCTGAAGGTCTGGGCTTGGTTGGTTCCCTGCTGGCCGGATTGGTGGCCGCTGGGATAGTACGTGTTCAGAATGTCCGCATAAATGCGGTTGTAATTGACGCGCAACTCGCTCAAGCGCCTGAGGAACCTGTCCCCGTGCATTTCCATATCCGCAAAAGGTATGCTGAACAGTGCGGTAAGCTCCTCAGGTGCAATCAAGTCGAAGCTGGCCGGTAAGTCGTTCGTCAGGTTGGGCAGGTAATCCAGATGCGCGAGCAGCTTGACGTGGTTCGAGTCTGTTGAGCTGGCAATTGAGTCAAGCCCGTGTGCCACGGCCTTCTGGTTTGGAGTCAAGTCCACACCCTCGTTGGTCAGGTAATTGAAGAACGACTGCTGCGCCCATTTCAGGGACACGTCATTTGTGCCGTAGTTCAACTCGGATTTGAGCAGCGGGCTGGACTTGATTTCGTTCGTGAACAACGTGAACGTGCCCGAGACCGTGCCCGTGGCGACGATAAGTTGAAGCGCGTCATTCGGGTGCGGCTTGTACCCGGCGATGGCCGCGACCCGGCCTGTGCCGCTTAAGCTGACGTCGCCTGCCACGATCAATTGGTCCAAGTTGGTTTGAGCGCCGATCCTGAACACAACGGTGCCGTTTGCGCCTTGGACGTAGTTACTTCCGATGTAAATGGTCAGCCCGTTGGTGAGTGACGTATCGGCCTGCAACGTACCGTTTAATAGCTCGAAGTTTCCGTTGCCTAGCGATGCGCCGTTCCGCGCGATAATCAGGCCGCCACCGTCCACAACGAGTCCGCCAGTGAATGTGTTTGTTCCCGCCAAGGTTAATTGTCCCGCACCGGCGTGCCGCACGCTACCGGACCCGCTGATCGGGCTGAGCACCACGATCGCATTGCTCCGGTTAAACACGAGCGCGCCGTAATTGTGAACTTCATTTGTGCTGATTGTGCCTGAGAATCCTCCATTACCTACTTGTAAGGTACCGTTCGTTATGGCCGTTATACCGCTGTACGTGTTATTTGCGGTCAGTGTAAGCACCCCCCCGCCGATGTGGACCAGGTTCCCGTGACCGCTGATGAGGTTGCTCACCACAATGTCGTCCGCGCGATTGAATACAAGCACGGTATTGTTGGAGACACTGCCTGTGCCGAGCGAGCCGGCGGTGCCGCCTGCGCCGACTTGGAGTACGCCGTTCGTAATGAGGGTCAGTCCGCTGTAGTTGTTTGATCCAGTCAGGATCACCGTGCCCGGCCCCGCTTGCACCAGCATACCATCACCGCTGATCGCGTTTTGGACGAGCAACTCGTCGGCGCGATTGAAAATAAGAGTTGCGTTGTTGGTCACATTGCCGGTACCGAACGAGCCTGTCGTACCGCCATCGCCGACTTGTAACGCGCCGGCATTGATCAACGTGCCGCCGCTGTACGTGTTGTCCGCCGTTAAGATCAGCGTGCCGCTGCCGGACTGTTCGAGCATGCCCGTGCCTGTGACAAGGTTGCTTAGCACGAGCGAATCGCTACGCTTGACCGCGAGCTTGCCGTGGTTTTCGACTTGGCCGGTACCAATCGTGCCGGTCCTGCCGCCGTTGCCGATCTGCAGCGTGCCGTTGCTGATGACGGTCAGGCCGCTGTAACTGTTTGTGCCTGTGAAGATAACGGTTCCTGTCCCTAACTGCGCGACTTTACCCGATCCGCTGATAGGTCCGGCCAAAGTCAGCGTATCGCTCCGGTTTAGGTTGAACACGCCTTCGTTTTGGATTGGGCCTGAGCCAACTGCGCCGCTATTCCCGCCATTTCCTACTTGGAGAATACCATTTGAGATAATCGTCCCGCCGCTGTATGTGTTATTGGCGGTAAGCGTGACGGTGCCTGAGCCAGCTTGGACGAATGTGCCTGTGCCGCTGATCAGATTGTTTACCTCGACGTCGTCGCTACGGTTGTAGACCAATGTCCGGTAGTTATTGATGGTTCCTGTGCCGAGCGAGCCGGTGTTACCGCCATTGCCGACCTGGAGTGTTCCATTCGAGATCACAGTTGTGCCGCTGTATGTATTGTCTGCTGTGAGCACCAGCTTGCCCGGCCCGAGCTGCTTCAGGCCGCCGGTGCCGGTCATGAGGTTGTCCAGTTGCACGTCGTCGCTGCGATAGACCGCGAAAGTGCCGTAGTTGTTGATGTTGCCTGAGCCGACCCAGCCATTGGTGCCGCCGTTGCCGACCTGGAGCGTACCGTTCGATATGACAGTCAATCCGCTGTATGTGTTGTTTGCGGTCAGTACCACCGTGCCGCTACCGGACTGGCGGAGCGTACCTGGGCCAGTGATTAGGTTGCTTACGACGAGCGTGTCGCTACGGTTGAATGCCAATGTGCCTGCGTTGCTAATAGCACCCGCGCCGAGTAGGCCAGAAGTTCCGCCGTTGCCGACCTGCAGCGTGCCGATTGAAATGATCGTATCCCCGGTGTAACTGTTATTGCCCGCAAGCGTTAGTGTGCCGATGCCGCCTTTAATCAATCCGTTTGTGCCCGTGATGCTGCTGTTGACTACGACGTTGACACCTCCAGCCATTTTGATGGTTGGATTGTTGCCGGTCAGTTCCAAGACACCGTGGCTGGTATCCGTGTATGTGCCGGCAGTGCCTACGCTCAGAGTGTTGACTGAGACAGTGCCGTAGTTGAAAGTCAGCGTACCCGGTGTTCCGACGGTACCGATGGCGATTTCACCGGCGACTTCGAGTTTGCCCGGGTCAATGTTCCCCACCATCACACTGCCTTGATGGATGTAGAGGTTTGCAGCAGTAGCTGCACTAGGCCCTTGCACGATTGCTGTCGGCCTCGAGCTGTGAGACATGATTGCGTCGTCTGCGGCGCTTGGCACGCCTGCGGACCAATGCGCCGGGACGAACCAACTGCCTGTGGCGTTTGTAGCCCAAGAGGTCTCGCCGGCACTAGCAACTCCGCGCGCGCCTAATAAACCCATCAAAACCGTGCTGAGGGCGAAAATCCGTAAGTGCGTCTTGCGCGTTGTCATTTCGGTAGTGAGGCTATGTTGCTGTTTCATTTCAAAGGGTTTTGCGTTTTTGTTTTCCCGATTTAAGGCTCTGTGTTTTTTAAGGCTCTGTGCTTTTTTGACCGCGTTTGGTTGCGGCGTTTGTATCAGCAGCCTTAGGTTAGGTCAAGCCGCATCTTGGGACGCGGCGTGAACTGGACTTCTTTTATTGGGCACCAGCAACAAAGATAAAGCAAGGGGTTATTTATTGTTGTCCGCGACGCGGGCGCTTGTTCGCCAGGGTTCAGTCATTGCGCGAACGACCGGTTTTCTTAGGCCCGGCCGAGTAGGGGAATGCGTCGTCAGCGGCTGAGTGGCAGCGCGAAAGGTGCAGATGCATTAGCTCAGGCCGTATTGTGATGCGCGCGGGCAAAATTCGCGCTTGCGGTTCGGGGCGGCTCAGTGCAACAATTCCGTAGGGTTGCGCGGTTAGCTCAGTTGGCTAGAGCACTACCTCGACACGGTAGGGGTCGCAAGTTCGAGTCTTGCACCGCGCACCAGCCCGTATTTGGCTAGCAACCTCGAACCCCGCGCGGGAATCAGTAGCTGCAGCCGAGAATCTCGCAGATTTCACTGAGTCGGCGGATGACGTGTGGTTGCGCTTGAACACTGCTCGACCTGGCCAAGAGCAGGGACTGGAATCCTGCGGCGCGCGCGCCAGTGAAGTCTTCCTCGGGGCTGTCTCCGACGTGCAGGATTGTGCTCGGCGCCAGTTCGAGCCGCGCGGCGGCAAGTTCAAATATTTTGCGGTCTGGCTTGTGCGCGCCTACCTCAATTGAAATGATTATCTGGTCGAAGTGCCTGCTCAGTCCGAGCCGGTCCAGCAGCGGCCTGAGCCGCTCGTCCCAATTCGAGATTATCGCTAGCTTCAGCCCGTGCGATGCGAGTGCGTTAATGGTGGGCAACACGTCCTCATATATCTGCCATGCGTCCGGGTGGTCGAACCGCGCCCACAACTCATCGAAGAACGTGCGACTAGGCGGTTCGGGGGTCAGCCCATCGAAGGTTTTGTCAACTATTTCTGCCCAGTCCTGGCGCGTGTACTCGAACTTGCGCCGGGCTGACCATGCTTGCGTGAAACGGCGTGTGAGTTCTTCCGGCGAGACGTCGCGTATGCCGTGTTTACGCGCGACATCTGCGTAGATGTGGCCTACGGATGGCCACGGGTCAATAAGCGTGCCCCCTACGTCGAATGATACGGCCCTTATGCTGCGTGTGATTCGGAATTGCGCAGGATCACATGCGCTGCTCATGACTTTGGTGAATTTGGCTTGGGTGCGTTTACGGTCCATTCGTTAAGCTTTTTTTCGTCCGAGTTCGGCACAGGCACCAGCCCGAGCAGTTCCATTGCTTCGCCGATTAGGTAGAGTGACCCTGCTACGACCACAAACTGGTCCGGTTCAGCCGCACGCAATGCGTCTGCAAGCGACTCACATGTGCGGACTTCTGCTGTAGGGTTTGTGCGTTTCGAGGCCGCCGCTAGTTTTGTTGGATCGGCGCTGCGCGGACTGTTGATCCGCGCGCATATGATCCGCCCAGCCACGGGTGCAAGTATTTCGCACATCAGGTCCCAATCTTTGTCCTGCATGACGCCAAGGATCAGCGTCGGTTTTGCTTCCGGAAAGTGTTCCTCCAGTGCGGCGCGCAGCGCGGTGGCGCCACCCGAGTTGTGGGCGCCGTCCAAGACAAAGCGTTTGCTCGGACCTACCTCTACCAGTTGCATCCGGCCGGGCCATTGCACTGTCATCAACCCGGTCCGGACCGAACTTTCGCTGACGGGCAGCTTATGCTGGAGCGCGCGCACGGTCGCGACCGCGACCGCCGCGTTCATCCGTTGATGCCAACCCAACAGGGGGAGTTGCAATTGGTCCAGTGGCGGATGCTGCGTGTGCGCGGGCGTTACCAAAATTAGCTGACTACCGCGGAGCAGCGCAGTTTCTTGAATAACCGCCAGAGCTTCCGGTTCTTCGGCGCCGGTGATACAGGGGACGCCCGGCTTGATAATCCCGGCCTTCTCGGCAGCTATTTTAGCAAGTGTGTCGCCGAGCCAACGTTGATGATCAAACTGGATGTTTGTGATGACGCTTGCTAAAGGCGTTACTATGTTAGTTGCATCCAGGCGCCCGCCTAGGCCCGTTTCCCAGATTACAAGCTCGCACTGTTGCTCTGCAAAGTATTGAAGTGCCATGATCGTGACTGCTTCGAAGAACGTGGGTTGCTCGCCCGGGCCGAACTGCGCAAGCATCGGTTTGAGCCACTCGACCAGCCGCACCACGTCAGGTTCGCTGATCGGTTTGCGGTTGACCTGGATGCGTTCGCGGAACGAGACCAGGTGCGGCGATGTATAAAGTCCGACGCGCAGCCCGGCTGCGCGATAAATGCTTTCGAGCATGGCGCAGGTCGAGCCTTTGCCGTTTGTGCCGGCCACGTGGATGAACCGGAGCTTGTTCTGCGGGTTGCCCGCCAGCGCGGCGAGCCTGCGCGGGATTTCAAGCCCGAGCCGCGCGCCGAACCACTGCAGCCCGTACAAAAACTCGATTGCCGCGCGGTACGAATCGTTCTGTTCAGCGCGAGTCATTGTTCGACAACAAAGGTCATGTCGTAGGTGGTCGTGTCTGTAGGCCATCGGTTGGACGGCCTCTCGCAGCCACCGTCGTCGGCGCCGTCTTTGTCCACGCTGTAAATCGCATAGCCCTTTTCCAGCTTCCGATACCGCAGCGGTTCGCCGTCGAACGGGTCCGTTAAGACAGCGGACAGAGACTCCGGTGTAAGCTCATCGAGCGTTTCCGGCAACCGGCCGCGCTTCGCCACGAACCGCTCCATGCCAATAGCTGTGCGCGCAGACGTGTTTGCATTACTGCTTACTGTGTCCTCAGTAAGCGTCAACATAAACTTCCCCAAAAGAGTGGCGTTTTCGTTTCGCCAAGTCACGAAATCTTCAGCAGCTTTTGTGGCGTTCCTCGACTCGGGCAGGGGCGCGTACCAGGCGTCCAGCTCCTTGGGCGAGCTCAGCAATCCGGCAGCACGGATCGCACCCAATTGACGGCTGACCTGGAAGTGTAAATGCGCCCGCCAAACAATGAAGCCGAGCAAGATCACATCCACAGTAACTTGAGCGCACGTGCAATCCGCGCCCATTTCGGCGCGAGTCGCTGCTGGTTATACTGTGGCAAACTGAGCCCCGCGTTCGGCCCGCGCGTGCGCTTGAGGTTCACGGTTAAAGGACGAATTCAACATCCACCTTTGACGCCAGCCGGCGCTCGCGTTCGCCAGGTCTGCTGCTGCGCCATGGCATGTTTTCCTCGATCCGGCGCAGCATTGCTTTGAGGTCAACCTTGGCAGGCAAAGATGCAAACTCGGGGTCCACAGGCAATTCAAGTTCCACAGCCATGGCCTGGTCCTTTAGTTCCGAATGCTCAGGGGTTGATTGACCGGCAGATTTTTCCATACAACTCGGAGGTTCCGTACTTGAGAAACAGTTCGCGGATTCTTGGTTGGCGCGGATCGAGCTTGTTAACGCGCAGCAAGCCTTCCACGTCCAGGTAATCTTTCATAAACCGACTTGCGGGACCATGTTTCAGCGCATGTAACTTTAGCGCTATCAGGTGGTCAATGCAAGGTACCCGGACTTTGCAGTCGAACATTTCGACCTCTAACGCGGCGGTAAACATTTGGCGGAATGTCGGCTCACGTACAAACATGAGGTCAACCGGCCACGCACCTTTGGCAGGCGGGTCAAGTTGACAAAATGCCGGCCGCTCACTAGCAACGGTGTATTGGAACTCGGCGAGCAGTTTCAACCAGGCTTCGCGTTTCTCTTGTTGGACAAGCAAATCCAGGTCTGCAGTGTCGCGGATCAGCCCGTGCACGTTTACGGCGAGCGCGCCGATCACCACAAATTCCAGTCCGCGTGCTCTAGATTCATCGGTTATTTGCGCGAGCAGTGACACGATATGTTTTAGGCCTGGTTATGACGGGATTTTTGTAATTCCAGCGCCGCCGCTACGAAGCCCTTGAACAGTGGATGCGGCTGGTGCGGCTTGCTCAAAAATTCGGGGTGGAACTGGCACGCAATAAAAAACGGGTGGTCTGCAAGCTCGATGATCTCGACCAGTTTACCGTCCGGCGAAAGGCCGCTGAAACGCATCCCCGCCCGCTCGAAAGCTCCCCGGTACTCGTTGTTGAACTCGTACCTGTGGCGATGACGCTCGTTGACCACAAATGCGCCGTACAACTCTGCAGTTTTAGTTCCCATTACAAGCTGGCATGGCTGTGCACCAAGCCGCATTGTGCCGCCCTTGCGCGTAACGTTTCGCTGCTCGTCCAGAAGGGCAATCACCGGATGTGGTGTGTCAGGCTTGAATTCGGTGGAATGCGCGCCTTCCAGCCCAAGGACATTCCGAGCGAACTCGATGCATGCTATTTGCATGCCGAGGCATAGCCCGAGGTAAGGCACGCGTCGCTCGCGCGCGAATTGCGCAGCACGAATCTTGCCTTCGATCCCGCGTTCGCCGAACCCGCCCGGCACAAGAATACCGTGAACATCTTTCAGCAAAACTGCCGGGTCGTTTTTTTCGAGTGCCTCAGCCTCAACCTTGACTATTTCCACGCCGCAGTCGTTGGCGATGCCGCCGTGGCTCAATGCCTCGTACACGGACTTGTAAGCGTCTTGGAGTCCGATGTATTTGCCCACCACGCCGATCTTGACCCGGTGCCGGGGACTGACAAGCTTCCGAATGATTTCTTCCCAGTGGCGCATATTTGCCGGCGGCGTCTCGAGTCTTAGCAGCCGGCAAATCAGCTCATCCACGCCCTCGCGCTGGAGCATCAGCGGCACTTCATAAATCGTATGTTCGACGTCGCGCTCCTCGATGACAGCTTCGAAGGGCACATTGCAAAAAAGCGAGATTTTCTGGCGCGCATCGCGGTCGAGTGGACGTTCAGTCCGGCAGATTAAAATGTGAGGCGTAATGCCAATCTCACGCAGCTTTGCCACTGATTGCTGCGTCGGTTTGGTCTTCAGCTCACCTGCTGCTTTTATAAACGGCACCAGCGTCACATGCACAAAAATTGCGTTGGTCGAGCCGACTTCGAGCGCGAACTCGCGGATGGCCTCTAGGAACGGCAGGCCTTCGATGTCGCCCGTCGTCCCGCCTATTTCGGTAATTACCACATCGGCGCCGGACCGCTCAGCCAGCAGCCTGATCCGGTTCTTGATCTCGTCGGTCACGTGGGGGATTACCTGCACAGTTTTGCCCAGGTAATCGCCTCTGCGCTCTTTGTCTAGCACCATCTGGTATACTTGGCCACTGGTCAGGTTATTTAGCCGCGTTAACTTGCAGTTTGTGAACCGCTCGTAGTGGCCCAGGTCGAGGTCGGTCTCAGCACCGTCATCGAGCACGTACACCTCGCCGTGCTGGTAAGGGTTCATCGTGCCAGGGTCCACGTTAAGGTACGGGTCAAATTTTTGGAGCGCGACCTTCAAGCCGCGGTTTTCCAACAATGTGCCAATGCTCGCCGCCGTAAGGCCTTTGCCTAGTGAACTAATCACGCCGCCTGTGACGAAGATGTATTTCATGAGCCGTTGAAATGTTAAAACGCTACAGCGTTAAAGCCGGGTTGCACCAAATTCAGAATCTGCGCTGGTGCCCGCAGACCTGCGCGCTTCACTAGCGTCGCGCGACGCGAGCGCCAAGACGCTTTTGTGCTTACGCAAGTACCGTATGTAACCGCTTTTAGCCGATGCATATGGGAAAAACCTCCTTGCTTCATGCCTTCCATATTTGCTGGTGGCAGATAGCCTTGGTCTAAACAGCGGTTGGGGTCATGTTTTGGCTCTTCAAGTGAACCTCGCGCTTGTAGCGAAAATTTGATTTGCGCCAAGTAGTGGCACCTGCCGTAGCCCTCTGCAATGTTGTTTGTAAGTGAAAGCGCAGCTCGACGTATCTGGGCTGCGAAACGAAACGCCTTAGTGCGGGGTAGCCGCGCTGCTATGGCGGACACGGCTTTATGAAACTCCCGAGCCGCGCGATACGCCTGCAAATCTTCGAATGCCCGGAAAGCTGTTTCTTCGCCCTCCATTTAGTTCGCCTTTGTGCCGCTGTACCGGTTCAACGTTTAGCGCTTCATTGTTTCAACGCTGCCAACATCGCCTCCACACGTGCCACGTCTTCAGGCACGTCCACGCCAACACTCTCGTACTCGACCTGCACGACCGCGATCTCGATCCCGTTTTCGAGTGCGCGCAACTGTTCGAGTTTCTCTGCCGCTTCAAGCGCCGAGACTGGGTACCGGACAAGGCGCAGCAACACCTCGCGCCGGTATCCGTAAATCCCTAGATGTTTCAAAAACGGAAATGCCGCCAACTGTTCCGCCACGGGGCGGCTGGCGGCGTCGCGCAGATACGGTATCGTGCGCCGCGAAAAGTATAATGCGCGGCCAGCGGCGTTGACAACCACCTTGACCACATTCGGGTTTTCGTACTCGGCCGGATGCTTCAGCCGCGTGGCCGCAGTGGACATGGGCGCATCAGCAAGCGCCGCCGCTACCGCGTCAATTACCGCAGGCTCGATTAGCGGTTCGTCGCCTTGGATATTCACCACCGCATCGCATTCGATCCGCGCCGCGACTTCGGCCACGCGGTCAGTCCCGCTCGGATGATCCGGCCGCGTTAACTCGACTTTGCAAAACTGCCTTACCGCTTCTGCAATCCGCGTGTCGTCGGTTGCGACGATTAACTCGGCCAGCGATTTTGCGCGCTTGCACCGCTCGAGCACGTGTTGAATTAGAGGTTTCCCGGCTATAAGCGCCAACGGTTTCCCAGGGAACCGCGTGCTGGCATATCTGGCGGGTATGATGCCCACGGTCTTCACACACCTCTTTTTACCCTGAGCCCGCCCAAATTGCACGGCAGAAACTGCACCGGAGTTGCGCTTGGATGCTCCCTCTACGAAGATCTGGGTGCAGCAAAATTGCGAGAAACCAGCGGTTCGACTCGGGACTTCAGTTATTTGGGGCTAGGCTTTGCCTCGTCTTCCGTTCTTCTCCCGATGTGCGCCGGGCCGTCCGTTTAGCCAATGGTTCGGGCTGGTGTTGCCCGGCTGGTCGGCTTTGACCGGGCTGGAGTCCACGGTTTAAAGTGCGCGCATGCAAAATGTATGGGCGACTGTGCTGGTGTTTCTTGGCGGGTTCGCAATCATGGTTCTTGAAATTGTGGGCGCGCGCTTCCTGGCCAAGGATTTCGGTAGTTCGTTCTATGTGTGGGTCAGCCAGATTGGGGTTGTGATGATCGCGCTTGCATGCGGGTACTATGCCGGGGGTGTGCTTGCCGACCGGTTTAAACGAACTGCGTTTTTGGCCGTGCTACTAGTGCCTGCAGCGGTGCTGACTTTTTTCATTCCCGAGTATGCCGGCGTACTTGTTGACGCG
>JANWZY010000189.1 GCA_025061935.1 Verrucomicrobiia bacterium | reverse complement strand
CATTGTCCGGCAGCAAAAATTAAACTGGAAACTGATTTATTCCGAGCTTAAGCCGTTGTGCAAATTGAAGGACACACCTGAAACCTTGGACCGGCTGCGAAAGCTGCAGATGGAGTTTGCTGGGCAATGAGTTTCACTGTTCCACAGGATTTGGAAGCAAGGATTGACGAGTTGGTTTCGCGGTACCCCGTCAAACGCAGCGCCGTGCTCATGGTGCTGCATGCGTTGCAGGAGCATTTCGGGTGGATTTCGCAGGAGGCGATCGAGTGGACGGCCAAAAAACTCGGGCTGCAGCCTATTAATGTGTTCGAGTTGGTCACGTTTTACCCGATGTTCCGGCAGCAACCGGCCGGCAGGTACCAGATCAAAATTTGCCGGACGCTGAGCTGCGCGCTGGCCGGCTCGCATGAGTTGCACAAGCGGATTTGCGAGAAGCTGGGTCTGGACCCGACCAAGCACGGCCCGCAAACAACCAAGGACGGCAAGTTCACCGTCGAGTTTGTCGAATGCCTGGCCAGTTGCCACACTGCGCCGGTGATGATGGTCAATGAGCAGTTGTACGAGCGGGTCGAGCAAGCAAAAGCCTTCGAGGTTCTCAGCCAGTGCGGATAGCTCGAACCAGATGAAAATCGAAAATCAAAAATCGAAAATCGAAAATGGAGGCTGGCTGCCCGACCTGGATTCGAACCAGGACAAACAGATCCAGAGTCTGCTGTGCTACCGTTACACCATCGGGCAAGCCGTTTACGAGAATAGCCTAGGCTTTTTCCGCTGCCAGTCAAGGGTTGTTAACCCGTTAAACCGTTACACCGTCGAATCGGATGCCGCGCTTCAGATATTCGACGCTTCGAGGCGCCCGCGGTTCAACGCTCCAACTTTTTAGCCATGCCAAGCGAATACCGCCTTATTCTCAAGCACGTGGACCAGCCGGGGTACACGCCCGACATCGAATGTTACTTGCGGCACGGCGGTTACGAAGTCCTGCGCAAAGCGCTTGCGCTTAAGCCAAAACCTTTGCCGGACGGCAGGGTACTGTCGCCCCAGGAACAGCTTCGTGACGAGGTCATGCGCTCGGGCCTCCGCGGGCGCGGCGGCGCAGGGTTTTCGTGCGGACTGAAGTGGTCACTGGTTGACCGCAAGAGCCGCAAGCCGATCTACCTGATTTGCAATGCGGACGAGTCCGAGCCGGGCACGTTCAAAGACCGCCAGATAATTTACAAAGACCCGCACCAGCTTCTGGAGGGCATCATAATCTCTTGCTACGCAAATGACGTGCACCTGGCTTACATCTACATTCGCGGCGAGTTCGTCGAGGGCGCCAAAATTCTCGAACGCGCGATAGCCGAAGCTAAGGCGCATGGGTTCCTTGGCAAAAACATTCTCGGCACGGGCTACGACCTTGAAATCTACGTGCACCGCGGGGCGGGCGCGTACATCTGCGGCGAGGAGACCGGCCTGATCGAATCGCTCGAAGGCAAGCGACCGTACCCGCGGATTAAGCCGCCGTATTACCCGGCTGTACTCGGGCTGTACCAGTGCCCGACAATCGTCAACAACGTGGAAACGTTGTGCGCAGTGAAGCATATTATTGCAATGGGCGGGACCGAATACGCCAAACTGGGTACGCCGAACAACACTGGCACGCGCATTGTGAGCCTCAGCGGGCATGTGAAGCGGCCGGGCTATTACGAAGTCGAGGTTGGCAAGGTCACGCTGCGCGATCTGATCTTCGATCCTGTGTTCGGGGGCGGGTTACGCGATGGACACACGTTGAAAGCGATCATTCCCGGGGGCGTGTCTGCGAAAGTCTTCAAAGCTGGTGAACGGGTCAAGGTACCGAGGCGCACGCCCGATGGGAAAGAAACATTTGCCGAGCTTGATGTGTTGGATTTGCCATATGACTTCGATACGATCGCTGCCGCCGGCAGCATGTCCGGCTCGGGCGCAATAATCGTACTGGACGATTCGGCGGACATGGTCGAGGTGCTGGCCAACATTTGCGAATTTTTTGCGCACGAGAGCTGTGGCCAATGCACGCCCTGTCGCGAGGGCGCGCTTTGGATGTGCAAAATTTTGCGCCGGATGATCAATGGGGGCGGCAGAAAGATCGACGCGGACGAGCTGCTGCGTATAGCGGACAACATTGCTGGTGGCCGGACTATATGCGCGTTTGGCGACGCATGTGCGTGGCCGGTGCTCAGCATAGTCAGCAAGTTCAAGGACGAATTTATTGCCAGGGCAACGGCAGCCGAGGCGAGGCGGGGTAAACAGACGGTTGACTCTGAGCGCGGAGCGCAGTGCGCAGCAGAGCCAGTAAGTGCTAATTGAACGGTGTTGCCCATGGAACGGAAAGGGACAAAAACGCAAGAATGCAAAGTAACATTGCCGCTGACCAGTGATTGCGTAGGGGAGTGCCCGCGTGCCGCGGGCTGGCGCCGCCGTCGCGGCGACGACTTCAACCGGCAAACTTACCTCGCGAAAAGCTGCGGAGAGAGAATTATTCGACATGTGTTCGGCGAGACGCCGACCGACGCGCTCTGGAGGCTGCGCTCCCCTAGCCTCTCCGCGCTTTTGCGCCTTTGCGTTAACCAGGAATGTCCGTAGCAAGAACAACTGAATCTAAGCCTGCGCCGCCGGAGGTTGAAAAAATCCGGGTGAAGGTCAACGGGCGCGAGATCGAGGTGCCACGGCTTATGCCGGATTGGCAGGGCAAACTTGCGCCAACAACAATGCTTCAGGCTTGTGAAGCTGCCGGGGTGACCGTGCCACATTATTGTTACCATCCGAAACTGCCCGTGGCCGGCAATTGCCGGATGTGCCTTGTCGAGTTCGGCACGCCAGCGCTCGGGCCGGACCGCAAGCCGATTCTGAACCCGGACGGGACACCGAAAATTGTCAAATCGCCGCGCCCGGCTATTGCGTGTGCGACGCCCGTCTCGCCCGGCATGGAGATTTACACGAACACGCCCACGGTCAAAGCGATGCGCCAAGGCGTGCTCGAATTTTTGCTGATCAATCACCCGCTCGATTGTCCGATTTGCGACCAAGCCGGCGAATGCAAGCTGCAAGAGTACTCGGTTGACTACGGCCAGAGCACCAGCCGGTTCGTCGAGGCCAAGGTGCACAAGCCCAAGGCGGTCCAGCTCGGCCCGCGCATTGTGTTCGATGCCGAACGCTGCATCCTGTGCACGCGTTGCATAAGATTCACACGCGACATCGTTGGGGACGATGCGCTCGGCATCATCAATCGCGGCAGTTACAACACGATCACGACGTACCCCGGAACTTTCTTTGACAACAACTATTCGCTGAACACGGTTGACCTGTGCCCGGTCGGCGCGCTTACCTCGAAAGATTTCAGGTTCCAGATGCGGGTCTGGTTCTTGAAAGAGACGCCGAGCATCTGCACCAGTTGCGCAACCGGTTGCAACATCACCATCTGGTCGCGCGGCAACAAGATTTACCGCTACACACCGCGCGAAAACGACGCTGTCAATGGCCCATGGATGTGCGACTATGGCCGGCTGAACTTCAAATGGATCGGGCGCGATGACAGGCTCAAGGACGTGATTGTGCGCGGTCAGAAAACCACATGGGCCGCCGCGTTGAACGAGCTTGCAGACCGGCTCAAGCACGCGCCTGCCGGTTCAGTCGCAATAATTGCCTCGGCGCGTCAGTCGAACGAGGAACTGTGGCTGCTGAGCAAGCTGAAAGCCAGGCTCGGCGCGTTCAGCGATTCGGTCCCGCGCACAGGTGAAGCGGACAAGCTGCTCGTGAATGCGGACAAGAACCCGAACTCGAATGGCGCGCGCCTGACAGGCATTGCGGGATCCGAGCTGGGGGCAAATCTTGGCGGCATCGCAAGCGGCATCGCCAATGGCAAAATCAAGACCCTGATTGTTTTCGGCGAGGACGTGACCAAGCACGGGCTTGGGCCTGACCTACTCGCCCGGCTCGATGCACTCATTGTAAGCGACATTTTGCCAAATGAGACAACCAGGCGCGCGCATTATTTGCTGCCCGGCTGCGCGCATGCGGAAAAGTCCGGCTCGTTCACGAATGCCGCCGGGCGGGTGCAACGGTTTTTGAAAGCCATTGAGCCGCCGGGCGACGCGCGCCCCGAATGGGAATTTTTACACGAGTTGGTCAACAACGTGGTTGGCGGTAACGGCGCGCGCTCGATCGCGCACTTGTTCGACGAGATGGCCCGGGACATTCCCGCCTTCCGCAGCCTCACATGGGCGGCGTTGGGTGATAGGGGCGTGGAACTGAAAATTTAATGCGAAGAGGCAAACGCACTTGGCCACGAAGAAAGAAATGAAGGCGCGGCAAGTTATTGAAGTGCTGGTGGGACAGCAGAACCAGCGGCGACGTGCGGGCGCTGCGGAGATGCTCCGACCGGCACGGCGCACACGGTCACGTCTTAGAGCAAGTTTGAAAACTCCATCCGCGATGCCCTGCACAAAGCCAGTGGCCGTTCGGTGTGCACGCTTTAGCGTGATTTTGCGGCCAGACACCCTGAAGGGTGGACACCAAACAAGAGTTTTCGAACAGGCTCTCAGTGCCTTTGTGCCCTTGCGTTGCAAGTCATGATTGACTGGCTGAACAACCTGAGTCCGGGCACGCAGTTCGCGCTGTTCACAGCGGCGAAGGCGCTCGCAGCGTTTTCGGTGCTGATGTTCATGGTCGCGTACATCGTGCTGGTCGAGCGGCGTGTGTGCGCGTTTATCCAGGACCGCCTCGGGCCGAACCGGTGCGGGCCGTTCGGCCTGTTGCAGCCGGCCGCAGACGCGATCAAGGCGTTTCTCAAGGAGGATTTTACGCCTGCGTTTGTGCGGAAGGTTTACTACGTGCTTGCGCCGGCCATTGTAATGTCGCCGGCAATTCTGAATCTGGCTGTAATCCCGTTCGGCTCGAACCTGGGCGCACAAAAAATGGTTGTGGCTGATTTGAATGTGGGGGTGCTGTACGTGTTCGGGATTGTATCGCTTGGTGTGTACGGGATCGTGCTTGCCGGGTACGCGGCGAACTCGAAGTACCCGCTCATTGGCGGGTTGCGCGCGAGCGCGCAGATGATCTCGTATGAGGTTGCGATGGGTCTGAGCTTGGTGCCTGTCTTCTTGATTGCGGGCAGCCTGAACCTGAGCGAGGTAATTCGAGCTCAGACGGGTACCGTCACCTGGCTCCCCGAATGGTTACCTTTGCCGAACTGGTTCGTGTTCCAAACGCCCATGACGTTCCTTGCATTTTGCATTTTCCTGGCTGCAGCGTTTGCGGAGACGAACCGGGCACCTTTTGATCTGCCCGAGGCCGAACAGGAGCTTGCTGGCGGCTACAACGTCGAGTACAGCTCGATCAAGTTTGCGCTGTTTTTCATGGGCGAATACGCGGCAATGATCATCGCCTCGGCGATGTTGGTGACGCTGTTTTTCGGCGGCTGGACGCTCCCATGGTTCGGGCTGGACAAACCTGCGGCCACGTTGCTGGGCGGGCTGGCGCACATCGGGATTTTCATGGCGAAGTTGGGCATGTTTTTGCTGCTT
>JANWZY010000188.1 GCA_025061935.1 Verrucomicrobiia bacterium | reverse complement strand
GCGCACCGGCCACCAACTTCGCCGTTGTGCTCTTGCCGCTTGCACTGGTGCCATCAATTGCTATTACAACGTTCTTCGACATCGCCGCGAATTCCGAGCTTAGACATGAAACTATAGCCCTGCGCCAAGACATGCCCTGCTGCTACGGGTACCCGACCGGGCTCAATCTGCGAAAAGCGCCTCCGGCCCGAGCCTGCGCCCGGTCACCGGGTCCAGAATTGTCGCTCCCAACCCGCCCGGCGCCGCCGCAGCCAGCTTTTGATAAAAACTCGGGAACGTCTTTTTCACGCACGCCGGATTTTTGATTCTTATGCCCGGCACTTTCAAACCAAGAACGCTGAAACACATCGCGATGCGGTGGTCTTCGTATGTCTCGATTTCAGCGCCGCGAAGCGCAGATGGATAAACCGTGAGTGTATCGCCGCGCTCGACCACGACTGCCCCGCATTTGCTCAGCTCGCGCCGGAGCGCGGACACGCGGTCGCATTCCTGAAGCCTGAGCCGCGCCAAGTCAGTAAACTCGACAGGCCGCCCCGCAAACGGCGCAAGCACGATGGCGGTCATGATACTGTCGCCAAGGTCTGTTAGCCGCGACACACGCTGCGGTAGCGGCAAAAACTTCACAAACTTGCTGTCAACTTGGAGGTCCGAACTCGGCCAGTTGACGACCCGGACCCTACCTGCAGGCGCGGTCGCGCCGCCCAGCAGCGCGTCCAACGCGAGGAAATAACTGCCACTTGACGCATCCGGCTCGATCTGGAACTCGCCGCCACGCCACGGGAACAGTTTCAACAACTCAGCCGTCATTCGCACGTATGGCGATTCCTCAGCGTTCTCGCCAACCACATTGATATGCCAACCCCCGACTGAGCTGCACAGCAGCAGAGCAGAAGCAAACTGCGAGCTTTCCTCGATGCTCACTGTGCACACACGCCGGGCCGGCCCGGCACCATAAATCGTTGCGGGCAACCTGTCGTTAGCGGAATCGATCCTGTACCCGAGTTGGCGCAGCGCATTGAACAGCGCAGCCTGCGGACGCTCATGCATTCGTGCTGTCCCGTGCAGCCTGTACACGCCGTGCCCCAGGCACACAAACGCTGCCAAAAACCGTGCTACCGTTCCCGCATTCCCTACGTACAACTCGAGCGGATTTTGAGCCGTGCCCCCCAACGGGATTGTGCCCCCCAAACCTTGTACGCGGATCACGCAATTGCACGGTTCATCCGGCTCAGGCGCAACCTCAAGCTTGAACCCAAGCGCGCGCAGCGCCTCGACCATAAGTTGCGTGTCTTCACTCCAGAGCGCGCCGCGCAAGGTCACCGGCCCGCGCGCCAGCGCCGCTAGAACAAGCGCACGGTTCGTAATGCTCTTCGAGCCGGGTACCGTCACCCGCGCCTCGGCACCGGGTTCCAGCGGCATCAGCTCAATTACACTCGGCAATCCCATTGACGGTGGAACAGATCTGGTTCGCCGGCTTCGTGCTGGATCGTGCGGCATTCACCGGCCACGCGCCGCCTCGCGCGCCGCGCACCAAGCGTCCCTGCGCGATCTCGCGACCTCGAAAAATTTCGTCAGCGCGCGCGCGTCGCGCCGTGCGAGAGCCGCCTTAAACCTTTGCAGCTCGGCAATGAATCCATCAATTGCGCGTGCCAAGTTACGGCTGTTCGCTATCGCAATATCAGACCACATCTGCGGCGAGCTGGACGCAATCCGCGTGGTGTCCTTGAACCCCTCGGCACACAGCAGCGCCTGCTCAGCCGGCCGAGCCGGATCGAGCACGCGCCGGACCAATGCTGCTGCAGCCACATGAGGTAAGTGGCTCGAAAAACTCACCAACGCATCATGCCGCGCCGGGCTAAGCCGGATCGTGCGCGCGCCCAACCCTTGCCACAATTCTTCTATTTTAGCCACCGCGCGGAGGTCTGACCTCGCCGTAGGCGTAATTACGCACACGGCGCGCTCGAACAACTCGGCGCGCGCAGCACGAACCCCGGTTTTTTCCGACCCCGCCATCGGATGACTTCCAACAAAGTGCGCCCCGACCGCGCCTATCAATGGCTCGAGCTGCCGCACCACCGGCAGCTTGACACTGCCGACATCTGTCACAATCGCGCCAGGCTGCAGCACCCTTCGGAACCGCTCCGCCAACGCGCGCATCTGGCCGATCGGTGTGCACAACACAACCAGGTCCGCGCCCGAGACAGCTTCCTCAAGGTCAAGCGTCGCCGCATCCACAGCACCCGCCGCGCAGCATTCAGCAATGCTCGCCTGGCGCCGCACGAACCCGACCACGCGCACGGCAAGCTTCCGCTTCCGCAATGCCAATCCGAGGGACCCGCCCAATAGCCCCACACCTACGATGGTTACTTTATGCCAGCGCACGCCAAAATTAAGACCGAAACGGCGGACGGGAAAAAGCAAAAATCCGCCGCGCGCACCATTCAGCCGGCATAAAGTGACCGCCTGAAACACAAAAATTCGCCAGCCCCACGCGATGACCAAACCTTGTCCAAGCCTCAAACTCTTTGCGATTAATCGTCCCGCTCACGGCAGACTTCTGCTTGCAAAACGCCACGAACCGGGGGTAATCTCCCCTATCAAGTTCGCCGCAGCAGCCAATGGCGCGCAGACACTGCGCAACCGCCTGCGCGCCGGCCGCGGTGCGCAGCTCGGGTCGCCACAGCAAAACAGTAAACAAAAGCCAGGCAGCATGAAATACACAACTCAGTCTTCGCCCGGGTTCACACTGCTCGAAATTGTCATCGTTGTGGCACTGGTCGGATTACTCGCCGCCATAGCTATTCCGAACATGCTCAAGGCACGCGCGCGGTCGCAGGCAAACATTTGCATAAGCAACCTCCGCAAAATCCAGGAAGCTAAGCAACAATGGGCATTCGAGACGCGCAAGCCGTCCGACGCCGTACCGCTGAAGTCTGACCTCGCGCTATACCTCAGCCGTAGCGGCAGCGTGGACAAAATAGCGTGTCCGGCAGACCCCACCGAACAGTTCGACAACAGCTACAACATCAATCCAGTCACCGAGCCGCCCTCATGCAAGCTCAACCAGGCCGGCGCTGTATCGGGACACATACTGGAGTGATTCCCCAGCTTGCCCCAGGGCACCATAACTGTCTGCTTGCCCAAGGCAGGCATTGGCCGCCATCCTGCGCGCCCAACTCGCACCTAGCGTCCCGAATATATCCACAACTCGCACAAGTTCTCAAAGTCCATTGGGGAGACAGACCCTAGCCCACCGTGTCAACGGTGGGTACAAAGCGCCCAAGAAATCCCAACCAGTCCCGCCAGGCTCAACAGAATGCGCAGACCACAGCGTAAGCTGCGCTTTTGACAAACACAGCTCTAACCGGGGTAGCCCATTCTCGTAGCTGCGTTTGTAAAAACGCAGAGCCAATTGAGCAGGCTCCGGTCTATTCTGCGCTTTGACAAGCGCAGCTACACACCACCAGGCCCGATCCAATTCAGCCTAAAGTCTAGACACCAAACAGAAGCAGCATGTCAACCCCGCTGAGGGACCGCTGCCGCGCAAACGGAGTATGAATTGCACCGGGTGCAATCTCGGTGTATTCAACTCGCGTGGAAAGCGGCGTGTTCGTGCGCGGGCGGCATCGGGTGCGTCTGCCGCGCCGATTGCCGTGCCCGGCAAATTGATGGCATCAGATGCATCCAACGGCATTTAATCTGGGTCCGCTAACCGTCGCCTGGTACGGGGTGATGGTCGCTGTTGCATTTCTAACGGGCCTTTGGCTGGCCAGCCGCCGCGCGCGCCGCACCGAAATTGCGCCGGAGCACGTGGCCGACCTCGGCCCGTGGCTTATTCTGGGCGCAATAGCGGGCGCGCGCGTAATGTACGTGGTCATGTTCTGGCACGAAGACTTCGCCGGGAAACCGGTCTGGGAAATTTTCATGATCAGACATGGCGGGTTGGTGTTCTATGGCGGATTTTTCGGCGCGGTGCTTGCGACCTGGTTATTCATACTGATCAAAAGGCTGCCCACGTGGAAGATGGCGGATGTGCTCGCGCCGAGCATCCCGCTCGGGTACGCCATCGGCAGAGTCGGCTGCTTGCTCAACGGTTGTTGCTACGGCCGGCCGACCGATCTGCCTTGGGCCATTCGGTTCCCGGCGGAGACGCATGCGACCGGCGGCATGCCTGTCCACCCGACGCAAATCTACGACTCGGTTTGTGGCCTGGGACTTTACTTCGGATTGGCATGGTTGTTCCGTCACAGAAAATTCGATGGCCAGGTATTCGGGGTTTTCCTGGTGGGGTACGCAGCATGCAGAGCGCTGGTCGAGTGTTTCAGAGGCGATTACCCGGCTGACAAATTCATCGGCCCGTTCACTCCGGGCCAAGTATCGAGCTTCTTCGTGCTGGTCTGCGGCGCGGCGTTGCTTGCCGTGCTCGGTCGGCGGAAATCAACTGCACACAGTTGAGCCGCAATGGTTGGCAGCGGAAAAAAATTCGGGTCTGCCGACGAACATCCAATAATTTTGATCGGCGGCCCGACGGCGGTCGGCAAATCCGATGTGGCCTTGGCCTTGGCCGAGCGGCTCGGGGGCGAGATCATCGCAGTTGACTCGATGCAGGTGTATCGTGGGCTGGACATCGGCACGGCCAAACCTAGCGCAGCCGACCGCGCGCGCGTGCCCCATCACCTGATTGACGTTGTAGAACTGACCGAGTCGTTCGATGCGGCCCGGTTCGTCGAGCTTGCGCGTAAGGCGGTGGCTGAAATTCACGCGCGCGGGCGTGTGCCGATTTTGTGCGGCGGCACGGGCTTGTATTTCAAGGCCTTCCTGGCCGGCTTGGGCGAGGCGCCGCCACCGGACCCGAATCTACGCGCCGAGCTAGAGGCCACGCCCATGCCGGAACTGCTGCGCGAGCTGGCCGCGCGCGACCCGCTCATGTACGCAAAGATAGACCGGAACAATCCGCGCCGGGTCATCCGTGCGGTCGAGGTCATACGGTTGACCGGCAAGCCGTTCTCAGCATTGCGCGCCGACTGGGACTCTGCGCTTCAAACAGCTCCCACCGCCGTGCGTTTCTTCGGGCTGAGCCGCGCGGCGTCAGACCTGCGCGCGCGGATCGAGGCGCGCGTGGACGCGATGTTTCGTGCCGGGCTTGTCGAAGAGACGCGCGCACTGCTCGAACGCGGGTTGGCGGAGAATAAGACCGCCATGCAAGCCATTGGTTACAGGCAAGTAGTCGAGTACCTGCAGGGCAAGCGGCCGTTGCCCGAGACGATTCGACTTGTGAAAATCCGCACGCGCCAGTTCGCCAAGCGGCAAATGACGTGGTTCAAAAGGCAACTCCGACTGGAATGGCTCACATTGGCTCCTGCAGACCCGGCCGGTGAAGTTGCAGCCCGGTTGCACAAGCTGATCGGGTAAGTTGCCCCAGATTTGTCGGACGACAAATACGCTCCCGCTTCCCATGCAGCCGAGTCCGGTCAAGCCGGGGATGTGTCCGGGCTGTCGTGTAGTCAAAACTGGTGATTGACAAGCGGGCGACAAATTCCTTTAATTGCGGAAACTTGCGCAGCAGCGCGGGTTCAAAA
>JANWZY010000187.1 GCA_025061935.1 Verrucomicrobiia bacterium | reverse complement strand
CTTGAATTCGGTGTGCCGGTCGGCGCGCATTTGAACAAGCTTCTCCTGGACTGTTTCAAGTCGTTATCGTTCCCCCTAGCGCACGGCGAGGCAGCGCTATTGGATGACATCGGCCTGGGCGAACACGAAAAACGGTTCCTCTGCGCCATCGAACGGGTCATACGGAACGAGGCAGGTGTACCCATCGGCGCGCTCCTGCGCCCTAGCGAAATGGCCGAGCAATAAGTCCTGACGCCTTTGTTCCGAAGCGCTGCCGAGCCAGCCCCTTGACTCGCATGCGCTGCGGTAAACGCCGCCCGGCCGCGCGGCGCAGCAACGTACTCCAGGGCCCTCAACCCGCCCTTATTCCAACAAAATATTCGTGTCGGCCGGGGCTGGCATGGGCACGGCACGGTAGAACCCGGCCCGGCCAGTCGCGCCATCAGGGTCAACGAAGTGCAAAGCACCCTCCCCAACGATGTTCGTGACGACCGGCGTCCAGTCCACCAAGTTGGTCGAATACTCGATCGTGAACCATTGCCCGTTCGTGGCCGGCCAGCAGGCGTGGAAGCAGCGGTCCGGTAACACCGCGACCGGCGGGCGCGGCGCGTCGTTGTCCACGATCACTGCTGCGGCCCTGGCGGGCCGGCCCACGCGATACGGCGGCGGGTAAACCTCGATCAATGAGGGGATCAATTCTACAACGACCGATTCGAGCGGCTCACGCAGCTCATCGTCAACGGGCACCACGACCACGTGCGCGGCGCGCCGGCCAGCAGGAATGGTCACTGAGCCGGGCAGGCGGACATAATCAACGCCATTTGAAGCAGTCCCCGAAACGCGGTAGAACACTGTCAGCGTGCTGTTTGTCGAGCCTGACCTGCGCACTACGAACGTGGCCGTGTTCGGTGGTACAGCATTCGTTACCCACCGCGGCCCGTGACTGTCCACGCTCAAGCACGGCATGAACCGCGGCCAGCCGAAACAATTCGTCCCTTCAGCAGCTACAGGGTCAATGGCGATAATCGAGACCACCGGGACCGAGTTGGTCGGCAGCTCGACCATGGAAACCGAGATACGCACCGGCGCAGACGTGCCAGCCGCGCCCAAATTGTCCGTAGCGACTGCGGTGAGCACGTACTGGCCAGGCATCGCGTTCGTCCAAATCAGTTCGGCCTCCGCCGGGCGGCCAGGCGTTGGCAATGTGGTTCTTGGCGCAGCCTGGCCGAGCAGGCGCGCGTTCGCATAAAAGGCGATATTGGTGACCCAGCCGTCGGAATCAACTGCCACAGCGCGGATCAAAATGTTGGTTGGTGCGATAAACGTGTCTCCTGGAGCCGGTTCAGTGATCCGTACCGACGGAGGCTGGTTCGACTGATCGAAGTCGAAGATGTACACTGTTGCTTCCCCCGGCGCGCCAACCACATAACATTCAGGCGGAGGCGGGTAAATGGTAATGCAGACAGGTGGGACCAACCGCAGCACGACTGTCTCCGTGCCTTCGGCCTGACCATCCGCGAGCGGGTACACGGGAATTTCTACTTCGGTCGAGCCTGGGGGAATGACCGCGCTTCCGGGCAATCTGATGTAATCCACGCCATTCGATGCGGTCCCGCTCACTGCGTACCACACCGTGAGCGCAATATTTGTCGGGCCGGCACGGCGCAAAGTGAATATGCCAGGGTCAACGTACGTCAACGGCCCAGTCTCGCGTGCGACCGGGTCGGTCGCGCACACAGTGACCACAGTCGGCTCAACTATGCGGTTGGTCTGGGCCTCGACTCGATTCGCCGGCGCGGGAACCAACCCGAGCACAACCGTCAAAACTGGAATGACCGCCACACGGCCCAGTGCTGAAACTCTCGTACGCATACTTCACCTCGCTCCTTCTTAATTTTGCGGCGCATGCCCGCCACTTGAACCGCGCCTTCGCAATCCTCTTGTGCAGCACCGGAAAAATCAAGCGCTGTCTTCGGCGCGGACGTGTTAAAGCTCCCGAAGTCCGACAGCGTTCACAAAATCTCCCCGGCCGCGCCGCGTTCAACCCGCTTCCGACCTGCCGCGCCGCCGAGCGACATACCCACCACACACCAGCCCGCCTGTGTGGCGATAGAAGCCCGATCCGGCAGCCAACCATCGCCGTACCCGCTAAAACCGGCAGAGGCGGCTACCGCTGGACAGGCGCGAGCTGATTCTGAGGCGCAGTGAGGTTAGTTCCGGCGGCAGATTGCGCGCGGTTAGCAAGCTCAGTCCGGGCAGAAGCTAAAAGCTGAATGTAATCAACCAGAATCCGCTCCGCCTCTTCAAGATGCGCGTCTGGTGCAGCAGTTTTGTCTTCGTCGTGAGACTCGGCTTGCTGTTCGCCGCGTTCACGTTCGTCTCCGGGCGCACTGGCTGCTGTGGGCTCCGGCGCGGTCATCGTCTTCGTCTGCGCAAGCCGCGCCTCAGCCGCAGAGTTCGTAGTTGTGACCGGCAGCGTGAAACGCGCGTTTGTGGTCGCCGTGGTCAAAATGCTGTTGGTCGCCGCTGCCAAGCCGGCTGTGGTGTGGGTAGGGGCGGGCAATCCGGGCACGTCCGCCAGACGGATCGGTATCTCGTAAACGACTCGCTCAGGTTGTGCGCGCGCGAGCCGCTCGCGTTGACGCTGTTTGTCGCGCTGCTCGGCTTCTTCTTTCTCCTTGCGCCGTTGCGATTCGTTCAACGATACGGACTTATCAGCGAGCAGCTTCTTCGCGCGTTCGACGTCCTCGCGGATGTAAGCAAATTCAGGATCGGTGGCAATACGCGCGTCCGAGCGCGCACGCAGCTCTGCAACGAACGGCTCAACAAGGTTGAACTGCGGGTACTTGACGCTAGGGATCATGTCCCAGTCCAGTGGGTTATCAAGTGCCGATTCGCCAATTTCGGCTACGTTGTTTACCGACGGCAAGACGATGTCCGGTGTCACACCTTTGAGTTGTGTCGAGCGGCCGCTCGGGCGATAAAACTTCCGAATCGTAACAAGGAGCGTGCCTGGGTCGTTGGTTATCGTCTGGGTGGTTTGCCGGATCAGGTACCCGAGCGGGAACGGCTTTTGAACAGTACCCTTGCCGTATGTGGCCGACTCGCCGACCACAATTGCGCGGCCGTAATCTTGAAGCGCGCCTGCGACTATTTCCGCACCCGAGGCGCTGAACCGGCTGGTCAAAACAATCAGTGGGCCTTCGTACACAACCTCAGGGTCGGTGTCACGCTCAATTGTGACCGTGCCGTCGAAGTCGCGGACTTGCACAA
Organism: Verrucomicrobiia bacterium; assembly: GCA_025061935.1. Classification (GTDB taxonomy): domain Bacteria; phylum Verrucomicrobiota; class Verrucomicrobiia; order Limisphaerales; family DTLC01; genus DTLC01. The sequence goes on along the minus strand of JANWZY010000187.1, from coordinate 2,401 downwards.
CAGGGCCCTGCTCGATGAAAAGGCCGGTCACTTTGATCGCTTCGTCGAGCGCGCCGCCGCCGTTTCGCCGCAAGTCGAGGATTACCCCCTGGACGCCCTCAGCTTTGAACTTGCGGAGCAGCTTGGCGACGTCTTGGGCGGCGCTCCGGCCCTCAGGCTGCGTCGCACCCGCGCCGAAATCCACGCGCCCGTAGAAAGACGGAAGCTCGATTATACCCAAACGGATCTTGCCCCCGCCCGGCCGAGGCATATCAACGATTTTGCCCTTGGCGGCGCGTTCCTCGAGCTTGATCTCGTCGCGCACCAACGTGACAGTCTTGCGCACCGAGGTGTCCGTGGCCCCAGCAGGAATGATCGTCAATCGCACTACCGTGCCTTTCGGGCCACGGATCAATTGCACAGCCTTGCGCAACGGCATGTCCACGATATCCACAGGCGGCTCGTCGCCTTGCGCGACAGCGACGATTCTGTCGCCGACCTTGAGCTTGCCACTCCGCGCCGCCGGGCCGCCGGGGACAAGCTCGGTTATTTTGCAATACCCGTCCTCGGACATGAGCGTCGCGCCTATGCCGAACAGGGACAAATTCATATTGATCGCGAAATTGTCCGCAGACGACTTGCTCATGAAGTCCGAGTGCGGGTCGTAAGCGTTCGCCAGCGCCGAAAGATACACTTCGAGCACGTTCTCGCTGTCCCATTCCTTGAAAGACTTGAGTGTGCGGTTGTAACGGCGTTTGAGAATGTCAACTATTTCCTCGTGCTTCTTGCCGTCGAGTTTTTCCTGCAAGTATTCGGCGCGGAGTCGGTCGCGCCATAACATCTTCGCCTCGGCCAGGTCTTTCGGATGCGGCAAATCCCGCCGGTTCAGCACGACCCGTTCGTCGGTGTCGAAAGTGAACTTTTCAGTGTCCAACAGCTCGAGCGCGTACTGGACACGCTGCTCGAGCCTGCGCATGAACATCGCAAAAATCACATATGCAGGCGACGTATCGCCCAACCGCAGGCTCAGCCTGTGCAGCCGATACCTGTAACCCTCGAACTCGGCCAGGTCTGTTTGGAGAAAATGCATCCGTTGCGGGTCGAGACTGCGGATGTACAAGTCCAAAAACTTGCTGGACGTGACCTCGTCGAACGGCTCCTGCCTGTAATGCTGTTTCTCTAGCAGCCTGGCCACCCAAAATATTACAACCGCGTCGTTGCTGCCCGGCTTGAGCTCGAGTGCATGCACTGCAGCCGTAGGCACGGACTTGACCGGCTCAGGCGCGACAACCCCCGCCGATCCGAACGCAGAAAACCGCGCGCCGGCCACAAGCACTGCCGTCGCCAGGCCAGCCACGCGAACTTGTAAATCAAACAACCACATCGTCAGAACGCAAACATGATACCACAATTACGCCCCATTGCACATAGGCGAAAATTACACACGCGGCACCTCCTTAGCCGCACGCTCAGCTCGGTCCGGATCGCCGTGGTGTTTCAACCCGTGATCCCACGCCAACCCTTAACGTTACCAACCACCCTTTTAGGGAGTCGAGCCTTGGCCGGCGATCACAATTGGCCCCGCACCAAACTCGTTCCGATGGCACTAAAAGCGATTACAGGCCAGGTTTCCCTGCACGTCGATCTTACCCCAATACCTCGGCACGCGCTCCCCAACACTGTCCGGTGTGCGCACGTGTCCCGTACGGTCCAAGCTCTGCACCGTTTAACCGTCCACGCAGCCCATCGCCGGTTGCCAGTACGCGAGCCAGTGCACTTTTTTCATGGTAAAGTGCAAAAACAGTGGGTTGCAGATATTTGCGGAAATGCTACATTTTCTTAGAAAAATAGAGGCAAAAGCCCTAGGTCATGAAACAGTTTGAATTCGAGCAAAGGTCGGCCAAAGCCCGAAGGCTGAACTCCAAGCTACACAGTGGGTTCACTCTAATCGAGCTTTTAGTGGTCATCGCGATAATCGCTATTTTGGCTGCGCTATTGCTGCCGGCACTATCAGCGGCCAAAGAACACGCACTTCGTACCGCGTGCATGAGTAACCTCCATCAGATAGGGGTAGGCTGGAGCATGTACACGTCCCAGTTCAACGAATTGATGGACAACCACTGGGGCCGACTTGTCTTAGGCGGCAGCAGCGCGAACCCGTGGCGGACATATGAAGCCTACCGCGTCCAACCTGGGACAGGTCAAATCCTGCCGGCTGGCCAAACCGGTTGCAGTTGCTGCCCTCAGGCCGGACCATGGAACCTCGCCCTACTGTTCCACTACAAGCTTTGCCCGGATCCGAAAGTCTTCTACTGCCCAAGCGGCAAAAAAACTGCCGACATCCGCACGTATGAGTACTATTCCACCTCGTTCCCTTGGCCCTCCACACCTGCAGGCACCGGTGACGACAAAGTTAGAACCG
>JANWZY010000186.1 GCA_025061935.1 Verrucomicrobiia bacterium | reverse complement strand
GTAACCTTGGGCGCGGTTGTTGTAATGCACCGCCGCCACCTTTACCAAAAAGCGGCTTCGCCTTGGCCCCGGTGGGGGGGGCGCCCCCCCCCGCAGCGACTCCAACTGCTGGGGGCAAGAACTTCGGTCTGGCTGTCTCTAGCGGGGTTTCGGGTTCCCAAGCGATGCGGGCGGGCGTGCTGGATGGCTTGGGTTTGGCCCAAGCGGAAGGTTAGCTTGGTATGTGGAGGTACCGGCTCCGACGCAGCGGAACCTTCCACATGCGCATGGTGGAGAGGCGTGTTCTGTGACGGCCGCGCCTCGGCACTCGCAAGAAAAAATAGCCTCCGCGGCACGGCCGCACACCCATTGGTGCGGCGACTTCATGTTCCTGCTCGGTGTACAGCCCGCAGGTTGAATTGTATGGAGTTATGGTTTTTCCGGTTCTGGCGCGCTTGGGCACGTAACACCTGTGCGCATTGCAGGCGCAGACCATAGCGAGCTGTGTAAGTAGCAAGGCAGTATGAACCTGCAACCGGCCTGATCCTCTGCAATCCAAAATTTTTGTCCCACCTGGGACAAAAATTTTGGCGGGTTGGAGACTTCTATCACCTGTCGAGGGCACGGCGCGCTTGGCGCTGTTGTGCTGATTGGGTTCGGGTTGGCAGCGTCCAAGCTCGGTGTGCGCATTGGCGCAGCGCAAGATCAGATCCGTGCAAGCGGCACAGTGCCGATGGAGTGGCGCTCTCCACATACGCGCCGGGGCAGGTCGTGTTACGTCACGACCGCGCTTTAGTGGTTGATCCCTAAACTGTTCAGTGGGCTTGGGCCTCCTTCCGGTAGCGGGTCCGGTGCGTTTTGTGTTCGGTGCACCAGCCCACCGACATCGCGGTGGGCTATGGTCTGCGGTCATAATAGGCTTCAGGTCGGGAGCGTACGCGGCGGGTATGCGCTTGACGCGGTGCCACAGGCACAGAACGCTGAGGTAGATGCGCGTTCTGCTTAGAGTGTGAGGGGCTGGTTTGGGGGACACACCAATTTCACAGTTAACCCGGTGTGATTCACAGCTGCAGTTACGTAAGCCCCGACTCCGTCTTACGCTTCAGTTGTGCAGGCAGCATGGTAAACCTTGCGAACCCGGGGGCTTCAACAGCGCCGGTGGCATCTCGCCGCAGGGTTTTTGCCCAGGAGCGGCTTAGGAGCGCGTCGGGCAAGAAAGCAAGGCGTGTCGTCAAAAGTGGGCGAAGAATGAAGAACCCCGGCCACCTCCAGCTTCAGATCACTCCGGCCACGAGCTGTGACGCTGCGGGTTGGCGGGCCGAAATCGCGAACGCTTCATACAGCCGCGGCAAGGCTGACTCGGCCGCTGCGGCTGTTGCAGCGTGGATACGGCACAGGACCGAGCCGGGTTGGACTTTGTCTCCGGGCTTGGCCAGGCGGTCCACGCCGACGTCGTGGTCGATCTTTGATTCTTTGGTGAGTCGCCCGGCGCCGAGGTCGCGGATGACCTCGCCGATGATGCGCGCGTCGCATTTGGATATGAAGCCGGCGCGCCCGGACTTTAGCTCGAGCACCACGGGCGCGGTATGGTCGCGCGCGAGCTTGCGGTTGAATTCAGCGAGATCGGCGCCTTGGGCAGCGAGCATTTCGTCCCATTTCCGGCGCGGCGCGCCGGACTTCAGGCATTCCTCGGCTTGTTTGTAGGCGTGCTTGAATGATTTGGCCATGCGGGTTTGGACCAACAGGTGCGCGGCACAGCTCAGGACAAGCTCGCGCAGGTCGTTTAATCGTTGAATCGGCGAATCGTTAAATCGGCCCGGTGGTTCAACGGTTCCACAATCCAACAGTTCAACGGCTTCTTTTACTTCGAGCCAGTTGCCGGCGGCGCGGCCGATGGGCGCGTCCATGTTTGTCAGCAGCGCGCGGGTGTTGACGCCGCACCGGTTGCCCAGGGCGACCATTGCTTTGGCCAGCTTGCGCGCTTCGGCTTTGGTTTGCATGAACGCGGCGCGGCCAAACTTCACATCCAGCACGAGCGCGTCGAGGTTTTCGGCCAGCTTCTTCGACATGATCGAAGCCACGATGAGGGGTATGCTTGGCACCGTGCCCGTGACGTCGCGCAGCGCGTAAAGCTTCTTGTCTGCGGGCACCATGCGGTCGGTCTGGCCGCAAATGACGCAGCCGACGGTCTGCACAGTTTCAACAATGCGCTCGGCCGGGAGCATGGTTTGGAACCCGGGGATAGACTCGAGCTTGTCGAGGGTGCCGCCTGTGATGCCGAGGCCGCGTCCCGAAATCATTGGTACACGGAACCCGAGGCATGCGAGCAACGGCACGAGGGGTAACGAGACCTTATCGCCGACGCCGCCGGTCGAGTGCTTGTCCACGAGCGGCCGGTGGTCTTTGGGAAACTGCAGTACCTCGCCTGAGTCGCGCATGGCCAGAGTCAACGCAGTAGTCTCGGCATCGCGCAGGCCGCGGAAGTACACGGCCATGAGGAAGGCGGCCATCTGGTACTCGGGTATCTGCCCGGCTACGTATGCCTGGATGACTTGTCTAATTTGCCCGGGCGCGAGTTGCTGGCCGTCGCGTTTGCGTTCCAGGAGCGCGAGGAAATTCATTTGCCTCGTGTGGAGTGCGGTTTCACCTGATGAATTTGCCCGGGTTCAGGATTCCGTTCGGGTCCAGCGCGTGCTTGATCACTTTATGCAGCTTGCGCACCTGCGGGCTTGTGGCCCAGGGCCACCACCTGCGTTTCGCGATGCCGATGCCATGCTCGCCTGTGATCGCGCCGCCCCAAGCGATCACTTGTCGGAACAGTTTATCCAGCACGATATCTGCGCGCTTGACTGCTGCCGGGTCGGTCGAGTCGACCATGACGTTTGTGTGAATGTTCCCGTCGCCGGCGTGGCCGAAGCATGCGATTGGCACACGGTATTCTGCCTGTAGCCGGGCCGTGAACGCAAACAGGTCTTCGAGCTTGCCGCGCGGAACCACAATGTCTTCGTTGAGCTTGGTCAAGCCGGTGTCACGCAGCGCGTAAGAGAACTCACGCCGGATTTTCCAAACCTTTTCGCATTCATCTGCGCCAAGCCCGACCTGTAGGAACAGCGGATCGAACCTGCGAATGACCTGCTCCAAGGTACGCAGCTCACTGCGCACGGACTCCTCCTGCCCGTCCAGCTCCGTGATCATGTGCGCGCGGCAGTTGCGCAACTGCTCGCTTTTGGTGCGCTTGTATGCTGCAGCAAGTGTGAATTCGTCGGCCAATTCGAGCGCGCAGGGCAAAAGCCCGGCCTCGAAAATTGCCTGGAGCGCGCGCGCAGCCTGTTGCATCGAGCCGAATCCGGCGGCGAGGTTAGCACGGAACGGCGGCAGCGGGATCAACTTGAGCGTGGCCTCCGTGACCACCCCCAACATGCCTTCTGCGCCGACGAACAGCCTGTGCAGGTCGAACCCGGTCTTGTTCTTGTGTGTGCGTCCGCCGAGTCTGAGCACTGTGCCGTCGGCGAGCACGACTTCGAGTCCGAGCACGTAATCGCGGGTCACGCCGTACTTGAGGCAGCGCGGGCCGCCCGCGTTCGTGCTGATGTTGCCTCCGATCGTGCACTCGTCGCGACTGGCCGGGTCCGGGGGATAAAACAGGCCGCGCCGCTCGACCTCTTCCTGGAGTGTTTGAGTGATGACGCCTGGCTGAACGACAGCAACGAAGTCGCGCGGGTCGATCTCGATGATGCGGTTCATGCGTTCGAGCGACAACACAATGCCGCCGCGTGCCGGCACCGCCCCACCAACATAACCATGCCCGGCCCCACGCGGTGTGACTGGTATTCTGTGCTTATTGGCGTATTTGAGCAGGATTGCCACTGAACGCGTGCAGCTAGGCAATGCGACCGCGTCCGGCACGCGCGACGCGAACCACTTGTCAGCCGCGTATTTGGTGCGGGTTTGTACATCGAGCGCAATCTCGCCCTCTGGCAGTAGCCGCGCCAGGCGTTCAAGCAATTTTTGTTTTGATTTCTCTCGGCTCATTCGTCACATGACGGCGCGTTTAGCAACGTCTGCGCATCTGCGGCTTCGTCCTCAGGCACTTGAACTAGGATGCCGCCAGCGCCCAGGGCATATCCATCTATGCTTAACGCTGCAAGTTCGTTTTTGACCACTGGATGGAACCCGGCGGCCTCAAGTTGCGCCCGCACGCGTTGGGCATCTGCAGGATTCAACGCGGTGTGGACTGTGACCATGCGCATGCGATTAGAAAACCGCCAAGATGCTTCATGCTGGCGTTGGCGTGTGGGCCGGCGCGGATTTAGCTTCTGCAAACACTATTACGCCGGCGCTCGTTTGCACTAGACTCTGCACCTGCACTTGGATTTCTTGGCCGATGTACGGGTGGCCGTCGTTGACCACGACCATTGTACCGTCGGCCAAGTACCCCACCCCTTGACCCTTGTCCTTGCCCTCGCGTACGAGCCTGACCGAGATGCTCTCGCCTGGGAGCACGACCGTCTTCAGCGCTTTGGCGAGCTTGTGGATGTTGATGCACTTAACGGACTGCAGTGCCGCGATCTGGCCAAGGTTGAAATCGTTTGTGACTAGCTTCGCGCCGAGGTTCCGCGCGAGCCGGATAAGCTTCGCGTCCACGTCCGATTCGTCCGGGAATTCGGCGTCGTGGATTTTGACCTCGACTTGCTGCATGTGTTTGAGCCGATTCAGTATTTCGAGTCCGCGCCGGCCCCGCGCGCGTTTGAGCGGGTCGGGCGAGTCGGCTATCTGTTGGAGCTCGCGCAGGACGAACCGCGGGACTATGATCGTGCCCTCGATAAGGCCCACTTCCACCAGGTCTGCGATCCGTCCGTCAATGATCGCGCTTGTGTCCAGCACGAGTAGTGCCTCGGGCTGACGTTGTGGTGCGAACCTGACATAGGGGATGATGAGCGAAAAATCCTCTTTATTGCTGCGCATGGCCAGGACGATACCGATGTAGCCGAACCCGAGGAACAGGCAGAGCCGGATCAACCAGCGGGTCGGCGTGTACTCGAGGTGCTCGAACAGGCCCGAGCGGTCGATCAGCATGGCGACGACTGAGCCTAGAATAAGCCCGAAAGTCGTGGCCGAGAACGCGCGCAGCGAGAAGCCTTTGAGCATTTCGTCAATAGCAATGAGCAGCCAGCCGAATCCGAATCCGATGACCATTCCTATGATACCGCTGTGCGGCACTGCGAGGTATTCCGGCCTGACCTGGCTGACTGCGTACCCGGCCAGGGTCGTCATGGCCAGAAACAAAATCCGTATGATCCACAGCGATGCCATTTAGTCGAACGGGGTCCGGCCGGGGTAAACCGGTTTTGTCACCACATTTGTCCGGGGCTGTTTGGGTTTCCAAAGTATGCCCCACAGCCCGAGCCTGTTCAGATTGCTACTGGTTATGGCCAGGTTGCTAGCCAACATAGACACGTGCGTTGCCAACGATTCATTACGCAGCAAAGTCCCTGCCAGACCTTTGCCCGCGTGCATATCGGTCAAAAGCTCGCGCAGTGCGGCTGCGGAAGACTCCAGATTCCGGATGGCCGAGGCCACCTCGGGCGCGTTCGTCACGGTCAGCTCATCCAGTGCGCCGGCTATTTTGTTCAATCTTTCAGCCAGGGCAGCAAAGTTGGTCAGGGTGATTGTGACCGTATCTGCATTCGTGGCGAACAATGCGTTAAACCCGCTGGCCGCCGCTGCTGCGTGTTCCGAAGCGGTCCTCATCGCATTGACCGTCACGGCCACATTCGAGAGCGTTTCTTGATTAAGTACGAACCTGCGCAGTTCGGCCACCGCAGAATCAATCTTGGTGGCGATGTCCTCG
>JANWZY010000185.1 GCA_025061935.1 Verrucomicrobiia bacterium | reverse complement strand
TACGCGCGGGTCTTTGAGTGCGAAGTTGAAAGTGTCCGGGTCCTCACTAGTTTCGTACCTACCCCACGGCCGGTACCGTTCGTTGAGCCGGCCCAAGCCCATCTGGAATGGCGTAAGCGCAGGGCCGCTCGGCGGCTTGATCTCGGTCAACACATTCGTGTGGGTCAGGTCGAGCAGGTCCCATTTCGTGTAGTGGACCAGCGGGTCGTTTGCCTGCCACCTGAGCCACTTTGCTATTTTGCGCGTTGGCGCAAAAGGCACGTCTTGGACAAGGTTTGCGTTGACTGCAGTAAACCCCTCGTAGGAAGCGCGGTTACCCGAGGTGAAAAATGCTCTGAAGTTGGCGATTTCTTTATACTTAAAGTTCCCGTCGGCTTGGCCGATGCCGAAGTTGCGCCAATCGGTGCTCGCAGCATCGTATTCACCAAGTGAAATTGCGATTTGGTATATCACGCCTTCTGGAACACCGCCGATTAAGTTGGTGTTCCAAAGTCCCAGAAACCCGACGCCCTGCGTGCGGATTTCTTCATCTAAGTCCCGGTAATCATTCAGGCCGTCGAGGTTAACATAATCAAGAATCCTGTTTAGCGAGGTGTCCACAATCGCGAACAGAAGCCGGTTCGATATTACGAGTCCAAAGTCCGGCAGCGGATGCACCGGGTCAACGTACCCTGCTGCCAAATTGGTCTCGAATCTGTTCTCACCGAACCTATAGATCGAGTCGGGCAAGAAAACCACGTTTGTCAACAGCGGGATAATAAATGACGGACCCGCGTCATGGGTGGTGAACCCGGGCCAACTGGAAAGAGAGACCTTGGCCCGGTGCACTTGCACTGGCAACGTTCTTACGGTTACGCGGCCATCTATGGTTCGGTTTGTAAGCTGCATGCTAAGGAAATTCGTCACGTAAATGTCAACCGGCCGGGGGTACGGTGTGAGGTACGAGTTCCATGCCTCGAGGCCGATCACATTCGAGATGCCGAGCACGAACATCTGATTTGTCCGCCACTCGCGCATGGGGGCAGTCGTCGAGGGCCGCGTAATTTGGAGTTTGCGCGTGATTTGGACCACGCTTTGCATTGCGAACTCGTTGAAGTTGGGCAGGCCTTTCTTGGCCCCGATCACCACTGGAATGCCCCAGACCAATGGCTCGTTCTTTGGGTTGTCAAGGTCGAATGGCACACCGGCAACGGGTACTCTTTGCCGATCTGCAGGGTTGTTCAAATCGAGCATTGGCGGTGCGTTCAGCACAAGGCGCGCGTCGCGCTCCTCGATGTAGCCGGCAATGAAAACGTTGGTGCCGTCCCGACGGAAGATCGGCCTGAACACAGACGGGAACGGCGAATTCGTCGTGGCGTCGTAGATGTTTGCTGCCAATTGTAGCAGCCTATGCACGCTGGGGGTGTAAAAGTTGATCGGCCAGATAGGAATGTTGGTCACGCTGAGGGTATTAGTCCGGAACAATGCGCCGGCTGGCGCGTCTGGCGCGAGCGGTATTTGCAAAATCCCGAGGTACCCGTTGAACCGTTGGAGCAATTTGTCCGCCGCAGTTTTGAAGAATACCGCAGGGCCGGTCAGCCCGAAAGCTGGAATGCCACGGGCACTGTCGCCGTTGCGGAATGCCGGGTCTGCCCAAGAGACCAGGTTTGTCCTGCGTGTAATGAAATAGTTTATGTTGATTTTCCCGGCGTCTTCGGGAACCGATTCGGTCCCCACTTGCGCCATAAGCCGGTAAAATGTGTACCTGTCGTATGAGCTGATGCGCCTGCCGGTTTCAAGCAGCGCAAATGGCAGGTGCCAACCCACTTTGTTTGTATTAAACAGTTCTTGGGGCGTGAAAAAGTAGTTCGCTGCGGCATTCGTGTTGTCCGAGCCGAGCCAAGGGAAACCTACACTCTCGGCATCAGTTGCGGGCGAGAATACTCCGGTCATCAGCGGCCCATCGGAGTACCTGTCTATGTAGTCGTTGATAAACGCGTTCTGGCCGGCCTGACCGAATAGCTGACGCGGCGTAAGCAGGTTACCGTACCAACCGTTGTAACGGTTGCTTACAACAAAGAACGCGTCAATGAACGCGTAGCCCGTGTTTGGCGCCCCGATCGGTGTGCCATAAGGCCGATTGTAAGAGTACTGCCAATAGTTTGTATTTAGGTCTGCAAAGAACGCGGCCAGATTGATTTCCCATGTCCCCACCCCTTGGTTCCGGAAATACCCGTCGTCAATTGGCTCAAGCGGACCGGTTCGGACCTTCTGTAGCGCCTGGTTGTGAATGTGGTTAATGTCCAATGCTTGGCTAAGCGGCACGACAGCGTATGCGAAACGCGCGACGAACCTGTTCGTGCGGCTGTGCGGCTTGGTCGGGTCCGCAAGAATGCCTATCCACTCCGGGTCGCCGATGAAAAAGTTCGTGAGCGCGCCAACCGGACTGGTGCTTTCGGTCCCGTCCGGGCGCAAGAATCCACCATTGGGCCCGATCACCGGCCACCAACCGTTGGTGTCGTACCGGCTGTTACGGTTCAGGTCGAGGTAAAACCTGAAGTCAAGCGGTGTGTTCGGGTTGGGATTCGTCCTGACAAACACAGGCGGACGCGGGTCGTAAAAAAGATTCGCGATGTTTTGAACACGTTCGTCTGCACTGAAATTTGTCGAACCGTCAAACTTGTAGTCGTAATTAACATTCGTCGGGTGCCCCACGCCGCGAACAAAACCGTGCCAGTTGATGTAGTTGGTCGAGACAAAGAACCCGATCACGTACCGGTTCGTTTGCGCCAACATGCGTGCCAGCACGCGCGCTTTGGCGTGCTCGACGGCTGCATCTGCGGCGAGCTTGGCAACATTGTACTCGGTGGTTGTCGAGACCGCGCCACGTTCACGCCTGCTAACCGCGAGGAACGCGACGGTCGTGAACGTGATGATCGAGAGCAGAATCAGCGTCAGTACCAGCGCTACCCCTTGCTGTGAACTACGTCTCATTGGAATCGCGCCAAGTTTAATTTGTATGGTTCCGCGTCCGCGCTCCTGATCCGGAGAAGCTGCCTGTACAAATGCACTGCCTGCGGCCGCTCCGCCAGAAATTGTGCGGCGGCCCCCGGCGAGTTCGCCAGCGCGCGCATGCGCTCGAGCGTGGGTGCTTCGACTATGCCCAGCTCAAGCTCGACCAACATCGGTAACGCATTGTTAAAAAAGGTGTAGTTGTACTCACCGGTCGTACGATTAAAGTCGTCTGGACGCACAGCCACAATTACTGCCCCTTGCTCATTTGTGATCGGTCTGGTTAACCAAACGCCATGATTGGTCCAGACAACCATCCCGGTTTGAGCGTTTGTTAAATACTCCGTTCCGAGGGCGCGAATGCGGAAATGGACCACGCCGTCGGCCATGCGCCGGAAATGCCCAGGCGCAGTGGCCGGATTCGCGTACAAGAAAGTTCCCAAAGCGGCGCCGATGCTCGGGCCGAGCCGCGCCGGCGGCCTGCTCAACAAGTTTGTACTGAATCTGTACAGCGCAGCCGCCCCGGCGTTGGTCGGGAACACGCGGTACCCGAGCGCCGTCCATTGACGATTCTCACACACCAGGAAGAACACGTCCTGGCACACGTTGGTGCGGACGACGATGCCGGCAGATGACGGCAATTTCTGGAAAAACGGCCCACTGGGCACGCGAACAAGGAAATTAACCGCATTGGATATGCCTGCAGGCTGCGCCTGCGCCAGTTCGCTCGCGATTACCTCGCCCACGATCCGGGCCGACTGCGTCACGTCCGTTTGTGTCAAGCTGCCCCTGAATGCACGCTGCGTCTGGTTGAACATCATTAACAGCCCGACCGTGATCACGGTCAGGATCGTTACTGCGACCATTACCTCGACCAAGGAAAAGGCGTCGGTGCGCCAGTTGATATTTCCGGCAGCCGTGCCGCAGCGGCGCGCCATACATTGCATGTGTGCTGCATCCGGGCCACCGGGCGCGCGTCCCTCTAACTTATCGCTGAACTGGAACCCACTTGTATTCACGGCAGGAACGGTTGTCCATACGTGGCTGAATCAAAGAAATAGAACGGCAACTGCTGCAGCGGCGTGAGACGAATCGGGCCTAACAGTGTGCCCCCCACATAAGTCCGAAAGCTTTGCCGGCCCGGCCCTGTCCGCCCATCGGGCAACAACGGCCAACGGAAGGTCAACCTCACCTCGTACAGATTCGGTACCAACGCGCGCGGTAGCACGGTCGGGTTAAACTGAGCCGCCGTCAGGTACGGCACCACTTGGACTTCAAGCCTATAACTGAATGCACCTTCCAGAATCACCCGATCCGATTGCGGCGGTTTTTCGACAGCCGACCCGGTCAACGCGCGCATGTGCAGGATCACGAAAGTGTTTGTAATGGTTGTAAACCCGGGGGCGACAACGTTGTCCGGTTGACGGACATCGGTCAGGTACACAGTGGGAGTGCACATCAACCCGACCAGGCCGGCGGCGGTGCCACCCGACAGACCAACGATGTTTGTGGTGCCCCAAATGTTCGCCGTGCTCCAAACCCGATTGTTGCCCAAGTCCACCACCTCAACGAAGTTCGACACCCAGACCGCGTCCACAAACTTTGTAAGCTCATCGAATCGCCGTGCGCCGGACCGGAGCGCCTCGACCAACACCATGGCGTCATGGTTAATTATTGTTTCCTCGCGGTTCTCGCGCTGCACATTCATGCCGAGGGGCAACACACCAATTATGGCCACTAGCGCGAATCCGATGACGGCCAACGCCAACGCGACTTCGACTAGAGTAAACCCCGCGCCGGCACCGGCCCCGGCCGCGCATGGCACCCGGCCCAACCGCGCCCACTCGCTCATCCGCTCCTGACTGAAGCATCTCATCGAACCTGCCTCCGCTCGATCCGGCCCCGGCCGGTTAACCAGTCAATCACTAAGACATTAAACGAATTGGTCACGTTACCCGGCGGCGTTTCCAACACGTCAGCGTCGGCGAGCCGTAACGCGCCATTCGGATCACGCAAAGGCATCACGCTGCCTTGCGCGAGCGCTATCGCCTCGTAGTCGAGCGCGGCCCAGCTCTGACCGCGCAAATTTTTGAGTCGGCCCATGCTGTCGAACCCGATACATGGCAGCCAAACAGTTGTGCGCGAGCTTGCAGTTGGGAACGGGAACGGCTGCCGTTCGAAAGGCTGGACTCTCAACACCCCCGCATCCGTTTGAATGCGCATTTCTATGTTTTGAAACTGTTGAAGCGCGAAAAACGTGCCCTTCGGCAGTGTGCGCCACGGAGACAAATATCGCGGATGTGATTGACCCGGCTGGTCACCCACCTGCCGCGCAGCGAATACAGCATACGAAATGCACTGGCCGGCAAGTAAGTTCGTTGCTATGCGTCTCTCGTTCACAGGCATCAATGCCCAGTTGAGCGGTGCGGTTCCCATCTCGTTTGTACGCCACTGGCTGTACGGCGGGACAAAAACGACATAGACATCCGACCTGGTGCTGATAGCCGCTTGGCGCGCCGCCGCTACATCATCCAAAATCTGACGCGTGGCCGCATTGATAGCCGCCGTCCGGCCAATCCCCTTGACCGCAGGCAACGTAATGGCGGCGACCATGCCGAGAATGGCGATCACAACCAACAGCTCGAGCAAGGTAAACCCTGCGGGACCGGCGCCGCGCCGCGCGGCGCGCCAGCCGGGCTTGCGCGCTAACTGCGCAATTCTATTGCCAGCCAAGGACATTGTCGCTGTTCACCCCCGCATTTGCTTTAACTGAGGCATCGGCCGCCTTGTCCGGCCCAAGCGACCAAATCATAACCGGGCCATTCAGCTCGAAGAAATCAGTGTTCGCGGTTGCCCCGCGCGCGTTTACAAGGCCATTTAGCCCGGTCCGGTTTCCGGGTTCGCTTTGCGACACTGCGCGTTTCCTGTAAAACGCGTCCAGGCACTTGTTGTCGTAGTTCATGTCAATCGTGATCACATACGGGTTACCCCAGGGGTCGCAAAACTGATATCTAAAGCCTGGCGGCTGAGTGCCC
>JANWZY010000184.1 GCA_025061935.1 Verrucomicrobiia bacterium | reverse complement strand
TGTCCGGCCGCTCGCTTTGCGCATGGCTGAAAAAACGCTCGATGAGGGGGTGGACACCGACGGCGGGCTGGTTTATGAAGGGCGCGCGGGCAGGATCGTTGATTCTGGCAAAGAATGGTGGCCGCAAGCGGAGGCTGTGGTCGGGTTCATCAACGCGTACCAAATCTCCGGGGATGAACAGTACCTCGGCGCTGCACTGCGCGTGTGGGAGTTCATCGAGGGGAAGGTCGTTGACCGCGTGCACGGCGAGTGGTATTGGCGCATCGGGCCGGACGGCAAGCCGGACAACACGCTGCCCAAAGTGAGCGAATGGAAAGACCCATATCACGCTGTACGTGCTTGCCTCGAAGTGCTAAGACGATTGGGGTCTGGCGGCGCGGCCCGGTACGGTCCAGTAGTCGGGCCTGAATCGTTTGGCAACAGTGGCGGTCCTGCAAGCTTATCGCGGCGGGGGCGGTGAGATACGGATGTGATTTTCATGGCCGGCTGCTCGAAATTTTACTAGGCCGGCTACGTCTGCTTTGGATGGTGTCCTTCGTGCTTGCGTGTGTCGCCCCGGGTAAGTGACCGGGCTTGTCGTGGCGGGCAAAATCGGGGTTGTTGAACCAACGGCTTGGTACAGTTCCGTTTGCGTGTGCAGTTATCGGTTTTGACATGCCGCGCGCGGCCGGGCGGGAGAAGTGATGCTTTGTCGCTCTTTTTGCGGCCAAGGGGGATTTTTTGGAGCATGGCTTGGTTAAACCCGGTTTCGAATTTGCGTCTTTGCACCTGCTTGGGCCGCGAGCGCCACTACTCCAAAACATCGCCCTGGCGGAGTTGGTGCCCGGCAATGAATTCCTGCGCGGTCATCTTGCGGCGGTCTTGGAGTTGAAGCTCCAGGATTCGCAGCGCGTCTCTGCCACACGCGACGTCAATGCCCGACTTGCTTACGTTGAGTACCGCGCCTGGGGCGCCGCTTGCGTCGGGAACGACCTCGGCCCGCCAAATTTTCAGCAGTGCATGGCCGGCGCCGGTCCGGAGGTACGTAAACGCGCCGGGCCAGGGCACAAGCCCGCGGACTTGGTTCCACACTTTGCGCGCCGGTTGGGTCCAGTCAATTTTGCCGTGTTCTTTCTGGATCTTGGGCGCGTAGGTTGCGCCCTCTTTCGGCTGCGGGCGCGGTTGAATTTTGCCGGCCAGGTAATCCGGGAGCACTTCGACGAGCAGCTCGGCGCCCATTCGTGCGAGTCGGTCATGCAAAGTTTGTGCCGTGTCGTGCGGGTGGATAGGGGTCGCACGTTGCGCGACGATGTCGCCGGTGTCGAGTCCGGCATCAATCTTCATAATCGTGACGCCGGTCTCGGTCTCGTCGTTAAGTATAGCCCATTGGATGGGCGCGGCGCCGCGGTATTTGGGCAGCAGCGATGCATGGACATTGAGGCATCCGTGCCGTGGAATTCGCAAAATAGCCTCGGGCAATATTTGGCCGTAAGCGGCCACGATAATCAGTTCGGGCGCGAGTGTTTCCAGCGCGGCGATGAAAGCGGGGTCACGAGCCTTTTCGGGTTGCAGCAGTTCGAGTTCGAGTTCGCGCGCAAGCCGCTTGACCGGGCTGGGTTGAACTTCGAGGCCGCGGCCTTTCGGCTTGTCCGGCTGCGTCACCACGGCGACGAGCTTGTATTCGGGCCTGGCCGCGAGCGCGGCCAGACTTGGGCAAGCCAGTTCAGCCGTACCCATGAAAACTACGCGCAACGGTTCCATCTGGGGAGAGTCAACCGCAAAGCCGGTTTTCAGGAAAGGCAAATCCAGGGCCGAATTGGACAAGGCAGGTTCGCAGCTTTTCGAGTCGCGCCGGCCCCGGCGCGTCTGCGCGCGTTCGGACTCGCGCGTGGCTCGACGGTTGTGGTGTTCCCGCGCAGGAACAGGCATGTCCGGGCCAGCCGACGCGCACGGATGTTTGGCTTGAGTACGGTGCGGCAGGGTTGTTAGGCTCGCTCGCGTTCGCACGGCGTGGTCCGAACACAGCAATAAGCTAGGTGTCGTTATGGCGGAGTTAACCGCATTGCCACGCGCAAACGTTTTGGGGGTCGGCGTGCATGCGCTCAACATGCCGCTCGCGTTGCAGGCTGTAGTGGACGCATTGGCGCACAAGCGAAAAGGATACGTGTGCGTGACCGGGGTGCACGGAGTGATGGAAGCGCAGCGCGACCCACAGTTTCGCGCCATTCTCAATCGCGCGTTTCTTAACACGCCAGACGGCATGCCGACGGTATGGGTTGGCCGATACCAGGGGTTACGGCACATGGACAGGGTGTACGGGCCGGACTTGATGCTGGCGGTGTGCGAGTACACACGGCGGAGCGGTCACACGCATTTTTTGTACGGGGGTGCTGAGGGTGTTGGGCAGCAGCTCAAGGCGCGGTTGGAGGAACGGTTTCCAGGTATCAAGGTGGTGGGCACATACACGCCGCCGTTCAGGCCGTTGAACCCGGAAGAGGAGGCGGCGCTCGCGACATTAATCAACGGGCTTAAGCCTGATATTGTGTGGGTCGGCCTGAGCACGCC
This sequence comes from Verrucomicrobiia bacterium, assembly GCA_025061935.1. Lineage (GTDB taxonomy): Bacteria > Verrucomicrobiota > Verrucomicrobiia > Limisphaerales > DTLC01 > DTLC01. Next base: position 3,489 of record JANWZY010000184.1, on the reverse strand, counting down.
GAAGCAGGAGAAGTTCATGGCTGCGCATCTGGACAGGTTCGACACGACATTGATGTTCGGCGTGGGCGCGGCGTTCGATTTCCTGGCCGGGCGCGTGCCTCAAGCGCCGCGATGGATGCAGCGCGCAGGTCTCGAATGGTTCTTCCGGTTGTGCTGTGAGCCGCGGCGGTTGTGGCGCCGGTACTTGCGGAACAACCCGCTTTTTGCACTGCACATTTTTTGTCAACTCACAGGCATCAAAAGGTACACTCTTGATTGATAGTCCCTCGATTTGTCCGGATCGCGGGTCGCCGACTCGATGCGTCCTAAACGGTTTCATGCTGCGCCATACCGCAGGTTCGGGGGGCGTACTTTGGCTGGTGTGGATGTTTGCACGTGTAGAAGCTGCGTGCCAGAGGTGCGTAGTGGCAACCACGGCCGGACCCCGATCGCTTGCGAATTGAACCGGTATCGGCTTGGTAATGCTGGGTGTGCGATTAAACGAAGCCCGACGAATTTGGCTGGAACAGTGCTCGGCGGGCGGGTTATAAACAGTCACGGCGTAATGCTCCTGCCAGTACGGAATTTTGCGAGCATGGTACGCTGCCAGTTCCCGGTTTGTCTCGGGCTGGTGCTGTGCCTGATTGCGCCGCTGTTGGCCATAAGCGACGCGAGTCTGTGGATTGACGAGGCGTTGACTGCTGTCAAGGCGCAACAGCCCACCTTAAGCGACTGGTGGCGCGCAATGGTTCAAGAGCGGGCGTCCGATCTCCAGATGCCTCTGTACATGCTGTACATGTGGGGGTACGAAAAAGTTTTTGGATCGGACGAATGGGTGTTGCGCGCAGCGAATGCGCCATTGTTCGTTGCAGGCGCGATTTGTTTCCTGCGCAGAATCGCGCGGCTTGGTACAGGGGGCATGGCTTTTGCTGTTGCAGTTGCGCTCTCGCCGTTCGCGTGGGCTTACCTTAATGAGGCGCGGCCGTATGCGATGGCCATGGCGGCTGGTTTGGTGGTCTATTCTGCGCTTGTGCAACTGCTCGAAGAAGGCGCGGAGCCTAGTAGGAATTGTGTAGGCGCAGTGGCGCTTTTCTCGATTGGCGGGTTCATCCTCTCAGGCAGCAGTTTGCTCGGCATGGTATGGTTCACTGCAGCTTTGGTTGGCACAGCGTGGGCGTTGCCGGCCCAAAAAATGAAATGGCTTGCGCGCCAGGCGGGCGTCTGGATTTGGATCACGCTGGTGTGGCTTGGAGCGCTCGGGTTGTACTACGTATGGACGGTGCTGGTCGGCGCGCGCGGCACTGCAGTTGGGGGGACCGCTTGGAAGAACGTTGTGTTCGTGTTCTATGAGTTGTTGGGCTTCGCCGGGCTTGGCCCGGGCCGGCTGGAAATCAGAGCTTCCGGGTTCGATGCATTCCGTGCGCATCTGTTACCGCTCGGCATTTATGCGGTACTGGTGGGCGTTGTTGCAATTGAAGGTATTAGGTCTGTGCTGGGATCAGCGCTTAAGCGCGAGGTTGCAAAGGTATGCGTGTGTTTAGCTATTGCCGGGGCGGCTTTGTTTTGCCTGGGTTGGGCTGTGCATTGGCGTGTGTTGGGCAGGCATTTCGCGCCAATTTGGGTGCCGGTTGGGGTCGTGCTCGGGTTGGGTATGCAACGATTATGGTCAAGAGGTGCGCCAGTGCTGAGGGCAATTGTGGTGGCATTTGTGGTTCTAATGGCTGTTTCGTGTGCCCAGTTGCGGTTTTCGGCGAGGCACGCGCGGGATGATTATAGGCAGGCGGCATTTGCGGCGAAATCTGCGTTGGCGCATGGCAAGGTGGTATGGTGGAACGCCGACCCTTCGGGTGCGAAATACTATGGGCTGCCAGACGCGCCTGAGCCGGGAGGTACGGTTCGACTGGTTTATCTGGCGAACCCGACTTCGGAGGATTTAGCGCGCATGGTCGCGCCGGATGTGATCATTGCTTCGCGCCCGGATGTGTACGACAACCAGGGCGCTGTGGCTAGGTACGTATCGAGCGCGGGGTTTGAATTGGTGCAAAAGTGGCCGGGGTTCATTGTTTGGCGCGCTATTCCGCCGCGCGACCGTGCCGCACCGGCCGGGCGTGGTGCGCAGCACTATTGAAACTGCTGGGGTGCATACCCGGGTGCGCTGCGGCCACGCACTTAAGGCCAGTACAATTTGCGGCGCGGCGGTGAGCCGGCCCGGTTTACGCTCCTTTCGCGGCATGCGCTAGCGCGTTCATGTCGCGGTTTGGCCTACGCTCCGTTCCGTTGGTGCCAAGCGATTGGGGTTGCCAGTCAACTCGAAGCGTGCTAATCATGCTGAGCTATAGCTAAAACGCGGAGGTTGCACAGTGCGGACAGCGGAGCGAAATGACGCGATGAACGCGGCGCGTGCGAAGGGCAGCTTGGCGAGCGAGGTGGTGGGGGAACTGCGCCGTTGTTGGCGGCAGTTACCTGACAAGGGTATGTTCTTTGCGCTGCTTGCAGCGTGGCTTGCGCTGTTCCATTTTCTTGGGAACTCGACTTTCGGCTACATCCCTACCGCTTCGGTGTTCCATTGGATGTTCAATGCTTACGTATCGAGTCCGACCGTGGTTGGCGAGAGGCCGTCGCCACTGGAGTCGCCGTTCCTGTGGTTGCAACGTGTATCGGAGGGTATGTCAAGTTCAGATGACGGGCACGGTCTGCTTGTTCCGTTTGTTGTGCTTGTGCTGTTTTATCTGAAGCGGGACGAGCTGTTAAGGGCTGTGACGGGCATATGGTTGCCCGCGCTGTTCATAATCGCGGCGGCGCTTGCGTTGCACATGGTCGGATACATGATCCAGCAGACACGGGTTTCGATTGTGGCCATGTTCATTGGCGTGTATGGGTTGATGGGACTGGTTTGGGGCAAGGGGCTGATGCGTGCGAGCTTTTTCCCGTTTGTGCTTTTTGCGTTTTGTATACCGCTCGGGTCGTTGGCCGGGCCTATCAGTTTTCCGTTGAGGCTTGTGGTATCACAGATTGTGACGGTGCTGTCGCGTTCGCTGCTGGGCATAGACGTTATACGTGAAGGTACCCGGATTTTCACGCCTGACCGGACATTCGAGTACGAAATAGCGCCAGCATGCAGCGGTATCCGCAGCCTTGTTGCGATTTTGGCTGTTTCGACCATTTACGCTTTTTTAGGGTTCCGCACCGGTTGGCGGCGTGCGCTCATTATTGCTTCGACCGTGCCGCTGGCCGTGGTGAGCAACGTGTTTCGGATGATGACCATTGTGTTTGCTGCGGAAGCTTTCGGGCAAGAGTGGGGCAATTATGTTCATTACGGTGGGCCGTTCGGCATCTTGAGTTTGCTACCATACGTGCCGGCCATTTTGGGCTTGATGTTACTAGGCCATTTGTTAAAAGAGTCAATGCCGGCTTCGGAGAAGCCTAAGCAAGGAGCTGACCAGTGAAAGGTCGGAAGCTCATCGTTTTTGTAGCGGTGTGTTTGATGATAGCCTGTTCAGCCGCGCTGCT
>JANWZY010000183.1 GCA_025061935.1 Verrucomicrobiia bacterium | reverse complement strand
GGCCAGGCCAACAGCGCGACGGATTTTTCCCCGCACGCAATTTCTGCGGCGATAGAGCACGGTAAACAGGTCGGGCTTAACAGTACAGTGTGGTTAAGCCCCTGAGGCCGAATTGCTCACCCCACCCCAATGCGTGCCAGCACGGACGCGGGCAACTCCTGCGCTTGCATGATGGCGCGGATTTTTTCCGAAGCCGCAAGATTTTGCGCGCATGAGTCCGACATGAGCGGGAAGTCGTCAATTGTTCCGTACCGTGGTGTGGTAGCGCGCGCCGGGACACACGACCCTACCCGTTGGCCGGCGAGTTGCCGATGGCCTGGCGGGCTTATGCATCCGGTGCCGGGTACGTAAGGCAGGTCGGGGTGTTTGGCGCATGGGCGAGCGCCGGCGTATAGGTTGCGTGTTGCGCAGTAAGCGATGGTCAAAATCGTTTTCCGGGGGACGCCCAGAATGCCGACGGTTTTTCAGCCGTTCGTGCGTGTACAGGGGCTGTGTCGGACGAGTGTGACATTGGCGTTTCAGTCTGGCAAAGCTGACGGCGCTTATATCTTGGGGCTGCCGTTGGCCCGGTGGGCCTTGGGCGCCCCATCCGGGCTTGGCAAACCGCATTGGGTTGGGTGGCGTTAGTGCGCTGATGTGACCGGGCTGTGGTCACGGGTGCAGGGTCTCCTTCGCTTGAAGTTCAGCTTGTCTTCTTTCGTTGCCTGTGCCGCGTTGAGCTGTGCTTTTGCCTGCCTAGTTCGGGTCGCGCGCCTTTTGCGCTTCGCCCGTCATCGGGACGAACCGTACAGGCAGCACGGCACGCTTTTCGAGTTTATCGCCCCGTTTCCGCAACAGAATCAGTTCCTGGTTCCAAACCGGCCCGACCGGAATGATCATGCGTCCGCCATCCTTAAGTTGCGCGATCAATGGTTCAGGTATTTTCTCCGGCGCGCAAGTGACGATGATTGCGTCGAATGGTGCTTTTTCGGGCCAGCCTTTGTAACCATCGCCGACGCGCACGAACACGTTCGTGTAACCGAGCCGGCGCAGGTCGGCCTCGGCGCGTTTGGCCAACGGTTCGATGATCTCGATTGTGTACACTTCTTTGACCAGCTCAGCCAATACTGCTGCTTGGTAGCCCGAGCCTGTGCCGATTTCCAACACGCGGTCAGTCGGCTGCGGATCAAGTTGCTCAGTCATGAACGCCACGATGAATGGTTGGGATATCGTTTGACCGTAACCGATGGGCAACGGCCCGTCGTCATACGCTTCTGCGCGCAAGTTTTCGGGAACGAACTCATGTCTGGGTACTTTGCCCATGACCTCGAGTACGCGCGCGTTTGTGATGCCGCGGCCCCAGCCGAGTAATTGCTCCTGCACCATTCGTTTGCGCGCAGCCGCGTATGGGTCGTCGCCGCCGGCCGCAGGCTGGTCAGGTTGGCCCGAGCCACACCCGAACAGACCGATTAGTGAAAGTGCGCAAGCACAATGCATGAGCTTCACGTGTTGAAAAATATGCGTTGCGAGCCGGTTATGCCATACTCAATTTCACGTTGCCAGTGTACGAGTTCAGCGCACAGGCCGCCGCGGCTTGCATCGGGCCAACCACAACTCTGGCACGGGGATTTTGGTGCCGGATACCGTCCGACTCCCAGACTGCGCAAGTGTTACTTATCGAGACTCGCGATGGCGAGTGACAGTTTTTCATTAGCACCGGGCTCCACCCCAGGAATGCGCGCGGGCCTACCGAGCCGTTTCAACGGTTTTACGCGGTCCAAGCCGATCCGTTGAACCGGGTTGCCGCTGCCGGCGCTTTCGGCATGCGGCGGAAGCTGGGTGCTAATGGAGCGGTATGAAAACTGTTACGGCGTTGGCAGGATTCAATAAGCCCCCTGTTGCAGCTTTGACGCGGTCTGGATGCGAAAGGCGAAATGGCCTGAGTATGGCTTGGGGTAGCGAAGATGCCGAACCGGCCATAGGCAGATTAATGCGCGCGGCTGCCGCAGCTCGACATCCAGGTTGAGTCGTGGCAGGTTTTGCGCTGTGAACGTGGAAAAGCTCGAAAACTTGCGTGCGCTGCTGCGGTCATTGGGCCGGTGCATTGTAGCGTACTCGGGCGGGGTGGACTCGACCTTCTTGGCATATGTGGCCTGGACAGTGTTGGGTAAGGATTCGCTTGCAGTAATAGCCGATACGCCGAGCCTGCCCCGGCGCGAGCTTGAAGAAGCGGTTGACGCGGCGCGCCAGCTCGGGTTTGCCGTGCGAGTTGTCAAGACCCGCGAATTCGATAACCCGCAGTATGTGTCGAATCCACCGGACCGGTGTTACCATTGCAAGCGTGAATTGTTCGCAGTGCTTAAAGCAATTGCGCACGCTGAACGGTTCAATGCGATCTTGTACGGCGAAAACGCGGATGATGCCGATGATTATCGGCCCGGGAACCGCGCGGCTGCCGAGTTCGACGTGCGCGCGCCACTCAAGGAAGTGGGTTTCACGAAAGCGGAAATTAGGGCGCTGTCCGCCGGGCTGGGGCTGCCCACGGCCGACAAGCCTGCAATGGCTTGCTTAAGCACGCGCGTGCCGTACGGCGAACCTATTACCGCGCAAAAATTGGGAATGATCGAGTCCGCCGAGGCCGTGCTGCGCGAGCTTGGGTTCAGCCAGGTCCGTGTGCGTCATCACGAGCTGAAGTCCGAGCTTGGAAATTCAAACTCTGGGGTTACTTTGAGCTTGGCTAGGATCGAGTTGGGCCAACTGGACCTAGTTAAGTTTTTAGACCGCGAACTGATTGATCGCGTCGTCCATGCATTCAAACAGCTCGGGTACCACTACGTGACATTGGACCTCGAAGGGTACAGAATGGGCAAGTTAAACGAGGCGTTGCGCAGTGTACATGCACCCGGTAAGGACGCAGGAGCCGGGTGAGCCTCGAATAGCGCTCTCATTGTTCCCGGCTGCAACTTTTCGGCCGCGCCGGTTTAAGTAGCAGAGGGAAAACCGCTGTCATATGCCACAGTTCGCATACAAGGCGCGTCGCAGGTCGGGCGAGCTGGTTGAAGGGCTGCTCGATGTGACAGATCGTGCTGCCGCCATTGCCCAGATCGAGCGGCTCGGGCTGTTCCCTGTGGCCGTCGAGCCTGCAAAAGGTGGTGCTGCAGGGCCGGCCGAGCGCGCGGACACCGCCAGCAAACGGGCATGGGCCGCGCTTTTGCCCCCTATATTGCGCAGATTTGTTGAGCGCCAGCGCCGACCCAAGTTGAGCGAGCTTGCCACATTCACGCGGCAATTGGCGAACCTGCTCAAGTCTGGCATGCCAATGACAGTGGCACTGAATAGCATGGCGCATTTGCAAACTAAGGGCATCTCGGCCGAGGTCAGTCGCCAGCTCCGCCGCGACGTCATGGAAGGCTACAGTCTGTCCGACGCGATGGCCAGGCAGCCGGTGATTTTTTCGGACCTGTACGTGAACATGGTCCGAGCCGGGGAGCAGAGCGGCGCGCTGGTGGACGTGCTCAGGCGTCTGGCAGACCATTACGAGCGATTCGCGCAGGTCGAAGCCAGATTCAAATCTGCACTGGTTTACCCAGCGTTTGTGGCAGTAGTGGGTATCGCAATTGTGATCTTTTTCATGGTGAAATTGTTGCCGACGTTCCTGACCATCTTCGAGGGCATGCAGATTCAGTTGCCACTCATGACGCGGATGCTCATCGGGTTTAGCAACGGGTTCATGCGGTATTGGTGGTTGATCGGGCTTGTGATTTTAGCCGCATACGTGGTGTTCAAGCGTTTCCAGGCGACCGAGGAAGGCAAGCGCAAGCTGGACGCTTGGAAGATGAATGCGCCGGTCTTCGGCAGGATCGTGCAATTGAACATTTTTGGCCAGTTCGCGCGCACGCTTGGCACGCTGCTTGAAAACGGAGTGCCGGTGCTCACAGCACTGAAGATCACTGAGCAGACGATTCCGAACCGGATCGTCCGCGACGCGATTGCGCGCACGCGCCAGGAAGTGACCGATGGCAAGACGATCGCACAGCCTTTGGCGCGGAGCAAAATTTTCCCGCAGTTGATGATTGACCTGATCAAACTCGGGGAGGAAAGCGGTGATGTCCCCGGTGCGCTGCGCAATCTGGCCGATACATACGAGGACGAGCTGTCGGTCGCATTGCGCGTCATGACGAACCTGATCGAGCCGGTGATAATCATCATCATGGCCATAGGCGTCGGGTTCCTCCTCCTGAGCGTGTTGTCGGCCATGTTCGCCATGACGGCGAATATCGGCGGCGCAATGGGTGGGGTCAGATGAACATGCGCCGGTACAACACAGCCGCGTTCACCCTCATCGAGATCATGATGGTAGTGGGCATTTTAGGCCTAGTGGCGATGTGGGGGCTGCCGGCGATCTACCGCGCCGCCGCGCAGGAACCGTTGCGCGAAGCGGTTAGCGATATTGTCGAAGTATGCAGTCATGCGCGCGCCCGAGCGGTGTTGCAAGGTCAGACTGTCGAGCTTGTGTTCAGGCCACAGGAGCGGCGCGTAAGCGTTGGCGGCGCATCTGCTCCTGTGGAAAGCGCCGGGCCGCGACCTGTCAGCGCTGTGCCGCTTGCAACGCGCGCGGCTGTCCAGTGGTCAGATCGGGTGTGGCTCGAAATGTTGGACATCAATTTCGTCGAGTACAAAGACGCCGACGAAGCGCGCGTGCGGTTTTTCCCGAACGGCACGTGCGACGAGCTGACGGTCATTTTGCGGTCGGAGCGGAACGAGTACCGTAAAATTGCGCTCGAGGTTACAACCGGGTTGGCCCACGTGGAGGTGGTGCGATGAAGCTGAAGCGAATCAGCCAAGAGCCGAGGCGTGCTTGGGGCCACGCGCCGGGTTGCGCGGCCGGCATCCGTTGCGTGCAACGGGCTTCCGAGCGTTCAGGCACGGCGTTTAGCCTGTTGGAAGTAATGATTGCCATGGCGATCTTTTTCATGGCCGTGTTTTCGATTCTTGCGCTCGTGTCGAACGGGCTACGGAACGCGTCACTGTTGCTTGAAATGCCTGTTGACGCAGGCATGTTGGCCGCAGAATTAGCCGAGACGAATAGGCTCGAAGAGGGGGTCGATTCAGGCGATTTCGGTGACATTTTTCCGGATTACAAGTGGGTCAGGCAGGTAACAGAGGTCGGCTCGAACGGCCTCTACCAAGTTGATTTCGCAGTGATTCGCCAGGTGCGTGGGCGCCAGGTCGAGTCACGTATGAGCATTTTGCTGTACCGGCCCGGCGCAGGCCAGGCCCGCCCGGGCATGCCTAGACGATGAAACAGGTTCGTCGCTCAGGCCAAGCTGCGCTCACACTGGTCGAGGTGCTAATAGCCATCGGCCTGTTGGGCATGGTTGTGGGCGCGATTTATTCGAGCTGGACCGCCATCTTGCGCGCATCGAAAGTTGCGCAGGACGCTGCGGCTGCAGCGCACCGCGAGCGAATGGCCGTGCAAGTCATCGAGCAAGCGCTCAATTCGGCATGCCTCTACACGGCGAATTGGCGGTGGTACGCTTTCGTGGCCGAAAACGGTCCCGACGCGATGTTAAGCTTTGTGGCGCGCCTGCCTGAGTCGTTCCCGCGCGCAGGCAAGTTTGGAGACCTCAATTTGCGGCGCGTCTCGTTTTCGTTGGAACCGGGGCCAGACGGCCAGAAACAACTGGTGTTGCGCCAGAGCCCGCTGCTAATGGAGATTGACGAGGACGAGGAGAACCACCCACTTGTGCTTGCGCGGAATGTCAAGGAATTCAAGCTCGAGTTTTGGGATGCGCGCACTGGTGAATGGATGGACGAGTGGCGCGATACAAACCAGTTGCCCAGGATTGTAATGGTTGCGCTTACGGTCGGGCGGCCGGGCGCAGATACGTCTACTCAAGCAGGACAGTTGCAACTGGTTCGTTTCGTCAATTTGCCTTGCCGCGGTGTGCAACCGAATTGGCAGGCGCCGGGGTTGCCCCCGGCCGGGCCGCGGCCGGGTCAGCCGCCCACGCCACGCACGCCAGCGCCGGGGCAGACTCCGCCGCAGATGCAGCCC
>JANWZY010000182.1 GCA_025061935.1 Verrucomicrobiia bacterium | reverse complement strand
GCCATGCGGTCATGCGTTTGGTCAGTTTTGTCGTTTACCAAGTAAAATCGAGCAGGGCACGATTCAATGGCGTAGTGAATCAAGGTAGCTTTGCAACAACAGCGCCGCCGCCATCTTGTCGGCCACAAGTTTCCGGTCAGCGCGCTTCACCCCGGATTCGATCAGCGTGCGCTCGGCTTGGGCCGTGGTCAGCCGCTCGTCAATAGTACGTATCGGCACGGTCAACTCTTTGCGCAACGCGGTGACAAACGCCTCGACACGGCGCGCGGCTGCGCCATATGAGCCGTCCATGTTCCGAGGCATGCCCACCAGGACCAGCTCGACTGATTTTTCTTCCACGAGCTGTTTGACCCGCGCCAGCATTGCACTGAACGGCTCCGCAGGGACGGACTCGAGCGGTTGCGCAATCAGCTTCAGTTCGTCGCTGATTGCCACGCCGATCCGTTTGGTACCGTGATCAAGAGCTAGGATACGCATGCGCGTTGTTCGAGCTATTGGAACTCGAACCGCGCCAAATTTCAACCGCAGACTGACCGAAGCCGAACCGGATTCAGTCCTTTGGCGGCAAGCTCGGTTGGGCCGATGCCGCAACGCAATCCACGCTTTTCATACCGTCCCGTGCATGCGTTTACTTGCTTTCAGTCGGCACTTGTGCGAAAAAGAATAAAACAAAACGCCGAGCGCGGCCGGCCCCGCGTGCGTTAACGTTCAGTCCCCGGTACGTGATTGGTTTGGCGGGCGGGAGGGGGGATGAGCGCAGGCGCTTGCGGGTGTGGAGCGCGGGCGGGTTTGAGTAGCTATGATAAGTGCGATAGGAAAGTCGAAACAGCGCAGCCTCGGGCCGTCGCCCGAGAAGCTCAGTTCGGACAAGCGTTTCAAGATACTTGAAACGCACATGAAACGGCTGCAGTTCAGGCAGGATGCGCTGATAGAAGTATTGCACAAGGCGCAGGAGCTGTTCGGTTACTTGGACGACGAACTGCTTTATTACGTTGCCAAAAGTTTGAAGTTGCCTCCGGGCCGCGTCTATGGCGTGGCGACTTTCTACCACTTCTTTACGCTCAGGCCTAAGGGCGTGCACATCTGCGTGGTGTGCATGGGCACAGCATGCTACGTCAAGGGCGCGGACAAGATCCTCGGCGCACTGGAAGAAAGCTTGGGGATCAAAGCTGGCGAAACCACTCCTGACGGACAGGTCTCGCTGCTTACAGCCCGGTGCATAGGCGCTTGCGGCATTGCGCCTGCAGTCGTGTACGACGGCGCTGTCGCAGCGCGTCAAACTCCTGTGGATGCTATCAAACGAGTCAAAGGTTGGATGCAGCATGGTGCTTGAAGACCTTGTAAAAATTAAGGAGCGTTACCTTGCCCAACGCAAAAAGTTCACTTTCCGCGTATGTTTGGCGGCCGGATGCGTCTCGGCAAACTCCGAGGCCGTGAAAGAAGCGCTCGAGAAAGCGGTCGCGGAGGCCGGCTTACAAAACGACGTCGAGGTGCGCGGCGTCGGCTGTTTGAAGTTATGCTGTGGCGGGCCGTTGGTCGCAGTTGACCCGCTGAACGTCATTTACCAGAAGGTTACGCCCGCTGATGCGCCCGCGCTTGTGGCGGCACTGAACGGCGCCGAGCCGCCAGTAGCGAAGGTCGATTTGGCGCACCCGTATTTTGCCAAGCAGCTCAATGTGGTGCTGGAAAACAGCGGAATTGTTGATCCAGACGACATCGAGTCATACATCGCGCATGAGGGGTACAGGGCGTTACGCGATGCGTTGCGCGAGTTATCGCCAGCGGACGTAATCGCAATTGTCACAAAGAGCGGCCTGCGCGGGCGCGGTGGCGCAGGCTACCCGACAGGATTGAAATGGGCGACTGTGGCCAAAACGAAGAGCGCGCGCAAATTTGTAATTTGCAATGCCGACGAGGGTGACCCGGGCGCGTTCATGGACCGCAGCGTGCTTGAAAGCGATCCGCACCGCGTAATCGAAGGGATGATAATCGCTGCGTACGCAGTCGGTGCGGAGCAGGGGTACATTTACGTGCGGGCTGAGTACCCGTTGGCGATCAAGCGCCTCCAAAACGCGATACGCCAGGCGCGGCAGCTCGGCCTGCTCGGCAGCGGCATATTTGAATCGCCGTTCTCGTTCAACATCGAGATTCGGATTGGCGCCGGCGCGTTCGTCTGCGGCGAGGAAACCGCGTTGATTGCTTCGATCGCCGGCCGGCGCGGCAGGCCGCGCCCGCGCCCGCCGTACCCAGCCGAATACGGGTTGTTCGGGCATCCGACGCTGATCAACAATGTCGAGACATTCGCCAACATTCCGCCGATCATCCGCAACGGCCCGGAATGGTTTGCCCGCATCGGTACCGAAAAGAGCAAGGGCACAAAAGTGTTCGCGCTTGCGGGGCAGGTCAAGCACACGGGCCTGATCGAGGTCCCGATGGGCATCACGCTGCGTGAGATTGTCGAAGAGATGGGTGGCGGCGCGCCGGATGGCAAGCGCGTGAAGGCGGTTCAGACAGGTGGGCCGTCGGGCGGCTGCGTCCCAGCCAGCGAGTTGGACACACCGGTGGATTATGAGTCGCTGACGCGACTCGGCTCGATCATGGGCTCCGGGGGCATGATCGTCATGGACGAGACCACGCGCATGGTGGATGTGGCACGGTTCTTCGTCGAGTTCTGCATGGACGAATCTTGCGGCAAATGCGCCCCGTGTCGCGCCGGCACAGTCCAGATGTACAATTTGCTAACTAAGATACGGGACGGCCGCGCCACACTTCAGGACCTCCAAACACTCGAAGAGTTGTGTGAGGTGGTCAAGAACACGAGCCTCTGTGGCTTGGGCCAAACGGCACCCAACCCAGTGTTGAGCACGCTCAGGTTCTTCCGCGATGAATACCTTGCGCTGCTTAAGGACCACCCTGCGCAACAGCACCAGTCAGCCTGAATTTTCCGGCATTTGATGCCATTTAACAGGTAACGACTATGGCGGCGAAGACGCTAACAATCAACGGGCAGTTGATAAGCGCTGAAGAGGACCAGACAGTTTTGGCCGCTGCGCGCGATGCAGGGATCGAAATCCCGACGCTGTGTCATCTGGAAGGTCTGCCAGATGTAGGCGCGTGCAGGCTGTGCCTTGTGGAAATAGTCGGGTGGCCGCGGCTCGTGCCCGCGTGCGTGACCAAGGTCGCCGAAGGAATGGAGGTGTACACAGACACCGAGCGGCTCAGGAAATACCGCCGCGCGATTCTCGAGCTGATATTTGCCGAGCGGAACCATGTTTGCTCGGTGTGCGTGTCGAATGGCAACTGCGAACTGCAGAATCTGGCGATGAAGCTTGGCATGGACCACGTGCGGTTCGAGTACCGGCATCCGAACCTCGACGTGGACGTGTCGCATCGGCTATTCGGCATGGACCACAACCGATGCATCTTGTGCACCCGCTGTGTACGTGTGTGCTGGTACGTCGAATGCGCGGGCACGAAAAACGTTGCCGGGCGCGGCGTCAATTCGCGAATAATAACCGACATGAACCAGCCTTGGGCCGAGGCCGAAACATGCACAAATTGTGGCAAATGCGTTCAGGGCTGTCCCACAGGCGCACTTTTTTACAAGGGCGCGACCGTGGCGGAAATGGAGCGTGACAGGTCGAAGCTCGAATTCATTGTGACAGCTAGGGAGAAAAAGCAATGGCTCGTTTGAAGTTGGCAACTGTATGGCTCGGGGGATGTTCCGGCTGCCACATGTCGTTCCTTGACATGGACGAGTGGCTAGTCGAGCTGCAACAGAGAGCAGACGTGGTTTACGGCCCGTTTGTGGACACCAAGGAATATCCCCAGGACGTGGACCTTGTGTTGATCGAAGGCGCAGTGTGCAACAGCGACCATGTCGAGTTGCTGCACACGCTGCGCAGTAGGACGAAGGTCGTAGTGGCGTTCGGCGATTGTGCGGTCACGGGCAACGTGCCTGCAATGCGCAATGCGCTCGGCGGCGCGGCGCCGGTACTGCAGCGCGCATACATCGAGCTTGCGGACACGAATCCGCAGATACCGCGTGCTGAAGGGGTTGTGCCGCCGTTGCTTGAACGTGTGGTACCAGTGCACGCGGTGATACCTGTGGAGCATTTCTTGCCCGGGTGCCCACCCGACGCAGGCAAGATCAAAGCTTTCCTTACGATGCTGCTCGAGGGTCAGCCCGTGCAGCTTTCCCCACAAGAGATCAAGTTCGGATGATGGTGCACGCGGCCTGAAAGTTGGTTTTCAATTTCATGGTCTTTCTGGAGCTTGGATAAGAAATGACGCAGCAGATCAAAATTGACCCGGTGACGCGGATCGAAGGCCACGCCAAAATTACGATTCAACTGGATGAAAACGGGGATGTGGCCAGGGCGAGATTCCACGTCGTCGAGTTCCGCGGGTTCGAAAAGTTTTGCGAAGGCAGGACGTTGTCAGAAATGCCCGGCATAACCGCGCGCACGTGCGGCATCTGCCCTGTGAGCCATATTTTGGCATCGGCCAAGGCCGGTGACGCGATCCTCGCCGTGCGTATTCCGCCCGCTGCGGAAAAGCTGCGCAGGATAATGAATCTGGGCCAGATCATCCAATCGCACGCGTTAAGTTTCTTCCACCTCAGCGCGCCGGATTTCCTACTCGGGTGGGACACACCAGCCGCATCACGGAACGTGTTCGGCATGATAGCGAGCATGCCTGAGCTGGCGCGCAACGGCATACGGCTGCGGCAATTCGGCCAGACAATAATCGAGCTGTTGGGGGGAAGAAGGATTCATCCTGCCTGGGCTGTCCCGGGCGGCGTACGTGCGCCGCTGACACCGGCCGGCCGCGACCAGATCAAGGTGGCCATTCCGCAAATGCTCGAAATCATTCAGAGCACGATCGAGTTGTTTAGGCAGGTGCTCAAGAAACACCAGCGCGAGGTCCAGATTTTTGGCAATTTCCCGTCGTTGTTTATGGGCCTGGTCGGGCCTGATGGCCAGTGGGAACATTACGATGGCATGTTGAGGTTCACTGATAGCAGCGGCAATGTGATTGCCGACCAGATCGATCCAGCAAACTATCGTGAGGTAATTGGAGAAGCAGTTGAACCGGATTCGTACCTCAAGTCGCCGTACTACAAACCGTTCGGGTATCCGGATGGTATGTACCGCGTCGGTCCGCTTGCGCGCCTGAATGTGTGCGAGCGCATTGGCACGCCGTTGGCCGATCGGGAATTGGAACGGTTCCGCGCGCATGGCAAGGGCGGGGCGGTCACGTCCTCGTTTTTGTATCACTACGCGCGCCTGATCGAAATTCTGGCGGCCATAGAAAAAATCGCCGAAGTAATTGACGACCCGGATCTGCTTGGTGACCGGCTCCGCGCCGACGCCGGGATAAACAAGCTCGAAGGCGTGGGTGTGAGCGAGGCGCCGCGCGGCACGCTGTTCCACCATTATCAGGTGGACGAAAACGGGTTGGTCAAAAAAGTCAACCTCATCATCGCCACGGGCCAGAACAACCTTGCGATGAACCGCACCATTACCCAAATTGCGCGGCACTACATTCGCGGCGGCTCGATACCTGAGCCGATGCTGAACCGGGTGGAGGCTGGTATTCGTGCATTTGATCCATGCTTAAGTTGTTCGGTTCATGCATTGGGCCGCATGCCTCTGAAAGTGGTATTAATGGACGCAGCAGGACGGGTACTAGACGAGGTGCCGCGTTTGTAGCACCGCGTCAGCAGGGGGGTGCTGGAAAATTGAATGGAGCTTAAATCTGGCGGTAGGGTTGACAGCGCGCTGCGCTGTCGTGCGTTTGGCCCGACTTAATCCTTGCTGTGTGACACATGCGCCCGTTCCTGCGGACGGGCTTTCCGCGTCGAGGTCTGCGGCACTGCTGTTTCAATGGTACTTTGAGCCCGTAGGCGTGAGCGACATAATCTGACGTGGGCAACCCGTACAATTGCTCCCAGGGCCGGCTCGGCGCTGCCTAGTTCTCGCGAAGCCTGTCCCAAAAGCCCGGCAGCAGCGGCTTCGTTTTCGGGCTGTGCGCGACACCGGCGTTTTGTGGGGTGTAACGCTGTCAGGTTGTGGT
>JANWZY010000181.1 GCA_025061935.1 Verrucomicrobiia bacterium | reverse complement strand
CAAATCTTTGACGCGGACACTTCCGAACTCGCAGACCCGGCCGATGTCATTCCGTGCAAGGTCCACCAGCATGACGTGCTCGGCGCGCTCTTTCGGATCGGCCAACAGTTCTTTTTCGAGCGCGAGGTCTTCTTCGGGGGTTTTACCGCGGTGCCGCGTCCCGGCTATCGGCCTGATCTCGACCCGGCCGTCTTCGCAGCGGACGTGGATTTCGGGTGAAGCGCCGACTAGCGCGAACCCGTCAAGCTCAAGCAGGAACATGTAAGGAGAAGGATTGATCGAGCGCACAGCGCGATAAATGTCCAGCGGCGTAGCGTTGACCTTGGCCGAAAACCGCTGTGAGCCCACGACTTGGATTATGTCGCCCGCGTTGATGTACTCTTTGGCCTTGAGCACGTTGGCTATGAACTTCTCTTTGCTCATGTTTGACACAAAACTGATGTCGGGCGTCTCGTCGGGCACCGCCACGGGCGTGTACTGCATTGGTTGCTCTAGCAGTGTGACGAGCCGCTCGATCTCGCTCACTGCCTCGTCGTATGCCGCGTCCGGACTCGGGTGCTCGTCCAGGAACGCATTCACAAGCACGGTGATCGTCTGTGCGACGCGGTCGAAGATCAGCAGCTCGTCAGCAATCATGAAGTAGAGTGTGGGCGTCTGCAGCTCGTCGTGCGGCGGGCGGGGCACGACCGGCTCGATGTCATGGATGAATTCGTATCCGATATAACCGATGGCGCCGCCTGTGAATCTTGGCAGGCCCGGCACGCGGACTGCGCGGTACCGGTTCATGACCCGCTCGACCGCCTCAAGCCCGTCATTGATAAGAGTTGATCCGACGGCGTCGGGCGCGTCCGTTCGCACGTGCGCAGCTTGGTTGCCTGCAACTGGCCCTGTGCCCATATGCTTGGGTCTGATGGTGAAAGATTCGGTGACATTGCCGGCTTCAAGTATTTCGACGCGGTCGCCGACCTGTCGGATGATTCCCCGCGGGTTGCACCCGACAAACGAGTATCGCCCGAGGTGCTCACCACCCTCGACCGATTCCAACAGGAATGCCTCGCCAGGGCCGCGTATCTTCACGTACGCCGAAAGGGGTGTCTCGAAGTCTGCCAGCAGTCTGCAGGTGACGGGCACGACGTTGCCCTGCTCTGCTAACTTCAAGAACTCGCTGCGCGTAGGAATGTGCATGGTCAAACCTCCAACTTTGAGCTGCTACTGCCCCGGTAAAGTTTCCAGAGGTTCATCAGCGTGAACACTGCAACAGCCGCTGCGTATGCGATTACACCCACTCCGATTGCCTGCGTGACAGTCATCAGCTCAGCGGTGCCGCCAGGCTTGCTCGGTCCGCCGAAGTAAACGAGCGCAGCGCCGACCGCGCCAAACAAGGACACATGCGCGAGCACGCAGAAGGTGACCAAAGTTGGCCGAGTTTCACGAAGCCGCGCCGTATGCCATTCACGGTAATTGTGCTCGCCGAACGAGCGTGCGAGCCACGCGAACTGGAAGTTCCGCGCCGCCACCAGCGCACTAGTGGTGATGAGTATGGTGGCTGGGACAATCCAGAAAGCCAGCGCCACGCAAACGACAATGTTGACCGGGATACCCCAGCGCCAGCCCAGCTTCCGCGCGACCGGGTTGCCCTCCAGCACCAGGTTTGGCGTGGCGATCCACGTGCTCAGGAAGTCCAGCGCGCGCGTGCCAAGTAGCAGCGCCAATAGCAATAAGTACTTTGTGCTGCCAAATTCAGTTAGCTCGCCCATATCTTGAGGCACACCCGCACTTTGTGCGCGTTATCTTTTGCGGTGCCAGACGCAGGGGCGCGCCGGCCGCCCAGGGCGCGCCGACCGGTTCAAAGCGTACCCGTGCCGCTGCCGCTACCGCCGCGCACAAGCTGCGGCTCCGTCACCGTAAAGTTGACCCCGTCCGGGTCAACCGTTCTGAAAAAGCATGACTTGTAGCCTTCGTGGCATGCCGGCCCGACCTGCTCGACCTGGATGAGCAGCGTGTCGCCGTCGCAGTCAAACGCGATCTGTTTGACATGCTGCACGTGCCCGCTGGTCTCGCCCTTCATCCAAAGCTTTTGGCGGGACCGGCTCCAAAAATGAGTCTTCCCGGTCGCAATTGTCTTTTCGAGCGAGGTGCGGTTCATCCAGGCCATCATCAAGACCCGCCCCGTGCTCTGCTCCTGTATGATGGCCGGGATCAGCCCGTTCGAATCAAACTTCAACAGGTCTAAGAAGCTCATAGTCAACTTATGCTGCGTCGAAACGTACCAAAACGCGGATTTGGGTGGCACAAAAAAGTTTTTCCGACGCCTACTTTGCATTTGAGCGGCAAGGTCGGAAGTGGTCGCTGTGCACCCTGGTGTCATCTGCGCATGCACGTTTGCGATTTAGCGATTTGGCAGTTAGCCGCGTGGGATGAGACGGCTCCGTCGGCAAGTTTGCCGCAGCCTTCAATCAGCACTTGCCCCAGGTGTTTGACGCGTGCACCCGGTCGCGCATAGGCTAAACGTTAAAGGCGAGGATTGGGTGGCTTGGGTTTGTTTGGCCACGTCAGCTTGCCGCGTTCAAAAACGCGCGGCCCAAATGCATCCGGCACAGGCGCGAACGCGTAAACACGAAAGCTTGGGTCCAGTTTAACTGATCGGCAGGCGCCTGATCCGGATGCGGTCCGGGTGCACGGAAACCATTGCGCCAGCTTCGAGCTCGGCTTGGCACTGGCGAGCCACTTTTTGGAGCAGCCGACTCAATTCTTGTGCGCTCAAGCCCTCAATACGAACTCGGACGACGGAGGGCTTTTGAACCTGCGAAAGCGCAAGCAGCGCGTGGAAATCAGCATCTAAGGTGACGATGATTCTGTTCTCGGCCGCTGCACGCGCGAGTATTTGCTTATCCTCGGCTTATGCCATACCAATTTCGCCGGTATGAAGCACGTCCCAGCCAGCTTGCCGAAGTAGCACCCCCGTCGAGCGCGGCACCCCCTGGTCCAGGAGCCACTTCATTGAAGTTTATGTAGTCGTGGCCAGTTCGATCACCTTGTCGTCCAAGTTGGCAGCTGCATAAGCCAGTGCTTCACGGATATCCTCGTCCTCTAGCTCAGGATATTCCCGCTTCAACTCCTCGCGGTTCGGATACATGGCCACAGCTTCGACCACCCGGCGTACGGTCAAACGCAGGTTGCGGATGCACGGCTGCCCGTTCATCCGGTTCGGGTCAATCGTAATCCGCTGGAATTTCATGCCAGTAACATGCACGGCGTGTGCGCTAAAATCAACCGTCTGGCGGGCGAGGCAGGTTGTGAAAACCAAAAGTTCCAGTCCCAGGTGGGCCTGAAAACGAACTCCTGGTTCCAGCAAGTGCCTCGGCCAATGCGCTGGTCAATGCCGCTACAGCCGCACTGGGATACGCCTTTGGGCCAAAAAACGCTTAACCTCGGCCACAGTGTATTCGCCAAAGTGGAATATGCTGGCCGCGAGCACGGCGTCGGCCCGACCCTCCAACAGCACCTGAGCCATGTGCTCGAGCGAGCCTGCCCCGCCACTGGCTACCACTGGCACATTCACAGCTTCGCTAATGCGGCGCGTGATCTCGATGTCGTAGCCAGCGCGCGTGCCATCGGCGTCAATCGAATTGAGGACGATTTCGCCCGCGCCGAGCGCGACCGCGCGCTTGGCCCATTCGATTGCGTCGAGCCCCGTGGCGCGCCGGCCGCCGTGCGAGAACACCTCCCATTTGTCTGGACCGACGCGCTTGCAATCAATTGACACGACAATGCATTGGCTGCCGAATTTTTTCGCGCCTTGGGCGATCAGGTCGGGGTTCTCGATCGCGGCGGTGTTGATGCTCACCTTGTCTGCACCTGCGCGGAGCATGGCGTGCATGTCCTCGACGGTGCGCAAGCCGCCCCCGACCGTGAGCGGCATGAAACATTGCGCAGCGGTGCGTTCGATGACCTCGATCATTGTCGCGCGGCCGTGCGCGCTCGCGGTGATATCGTAAAAAACAAGCTCATCTGCGCCCTGGTCGTTGTAGCGCATGGCAAGTTCGACCGGGTCGCCCACGACGCGCAGCTCACCGGCTTCAGCGCGGCCGAACCGCACGCCTCGAGTTACCTTGCCGTCGTGCACATCCAGGCACGGTATGACACGCTTGGCCAACATTGTTTGCGTCAGGTGCTGAGGCCCAGGCTCTTCCTGATCTTGGCGCGCAACTGGCTGCAGTGTTTAAGCGCCGATCTCGCCTCTTGCAGCGTTGCAGAGCGCCCCGGATATCTGTAATCTACTGCGTAGTCCGACATTTCGTCCAATATATCGGCGTAGTTGGACCAGAGCGGCTCGACTCGAAGGCAAAGGTCCAATAGTAACCGGAGGTCATGGGTGCGTGGGAATTCTATCCCGGCTTCAGTTAGACGGGCTTTAAGGTATTTCTCGATGCACTGCTGACAGAAAAAACAGACCGCGTCCGGCACAATGTCTTTGCGGTGCCGGCTAATCTGGGAAGCAACCTTGAAATCGTTCTCCGCTTTTTTGACCCACTCACGAGTCGCGGGCTTCATACATCACCTTTCCCTTTTGCACGACTTCTTTGAGGAAACAGTCACCCGAAGCCAAACCCTTTGCAACTTCTGTGGGGGTACGGACGAGCAAATCCAACGGGAAATCACGGGGCACCGCTCGACGAATTCGGACCGACATGCGCTCGCCGCGAACGCGAGTTTTCGGCATGATCACCAGCAGGTCAACATCTGAATGAGCTGTTGGTGTGCCGTACGCATGTGAGCCGAACAAGATTATTTTCCGTGGCCGAAACTGCTTCGCCACCGCGTCACAAAAGACCCGAATTTTGGCCAGGTCAACCATGCGTCACACCATAACCCGAGGTGCATTTATTGACAAGGCAGACGGGTACTCATCTCACGTCGGCGCTGCAACTGGCGGTGATCATCATAAGCGTTGAATCGTTGGAAGATGCAACTATCCGGCGTCTGCCCGCGCGCGAGAATTTTTCTGGCTCCGTGCACCTGGTTTGCTAAACATCGGTGCGATTTCGTCGCCGCAATTGCGGTGCCTTATGCTAGCAAAAATAACAATTTTACCCAAGAAAGCCGTGGTTGACCCGCAGGGCAAGACGGTCCAGAACGCGCTTGCGCACATGGGGTACACGGGCATTACCGCCGTGCATGTGGGCAAGTACATCGAGATCGAGTTGGATGGGGTTGACAAAGAGACCGCGCGCCGGCAGCTCGACGATGCGTGCCGTAAGTTCCTCAGCAACCCGATAATTGAGGATTACAGGCTCGAAATCGAATAAGGCCATGAGCAGGGTTTTCAAGGTTTGATCGCCACAAGCGCCGACGAAAAGTGAGATTTGCCGTACTCCAATTCCCAGCCAGCAATTGCGACCAGGACGCAGTGCATGCGCTCCGGGACGTGCTTGGCCAGGACGCGTACTACGTGTGGCATAAAGACACCGACCTGCGCGCGCCGGACGCGGTCATTGTGCCGGGCGGGTTCAGTTACGGCGATTACTTGCGCGCGGGCGCAATCGCGCGGTTCAGCCCGGTAATGCAATCGGTCCAGCAGTTCGCTGCTAGGGGCGGGCTTGTGTTGGGCATTTGCAACGGGTTCCAAATTTTGTGTGAAGCCGGGTTGTTACCCGGCGCGCTGGTGCGGAATCGGTCGCTCCAGTTCCGCTGCGAGCACGTGTTCCTGAAAACCGCCACGCACGACTCACCGTTCACATGCAAGATACCGCCCGGTAAGCTGCTCCGGATACCGATTGCGCACGGCGAAGGTTGCTACTTCGCCGATGAAGATACGCTTGCCCGGCTACGGGCTAATAACCAGATCCTGTGGCAGTACTGCGATGCTGGGGGAAACCTGACCGATGCCGCGAACCCGAACGGGTCGCTGCTGAACATAGCCGGCATTTGCAACGAGCGGCGCAACGTGGCCGCGCTCATGCCGCACCCTGAGCGCGCCTGTGAGAGCATCCTCGGCAGCACCGACGGCCGACTAATTTTCGAAAGCATGATCGCAGCGTTGGAAAGCAAACTCGTTGAGAGTCTGGGTAAGCGGAAGTGAAAATC
>JANWZY010000180.1 GCA_025061935.1 Verrucomicrobiia bacterium | reverse complement strand
ATGATATCGAGTGTCCGCCGTGCGAGGCTGCCTGGCTGTTCCTGCTCGGCGGCACTGCGAATGGCTGTGACCACATCATTGGGCAGCTCGGCGGACGTGCGCCGTATCAATTCGAGCAACGAATTTCGGAGCGCGTTCATTTTCGCTGTCGGGTAAACGTATGAACCGCGCTGGAGTGTGTCAAACCGTGGCGCCTGTTCCAAGCCGCACTGGTTCCGTTTCTTTCGCGCTTAATCGCGGCTGGAATCCAGTAGCGTGGTCCATGAGCCGCAAGCGGTTTTACCGCTCCCACAAACTGCGCCAGCGCATGCGCTATGGGCCGGACGGTATTCCTAGGCGTTGGTCCCGAGCGCAAATCGGTCAGCCAAGAAATCCGATTGGGAGCGCGTTGTTGAGGCTCGCAACAGTGAGCAGCACTTTTTCGCCAACAACGCGGTTCAGCTCTGGTGAATGGTTGGTGCCGTCCCACACCAAATCGTTTCAACGGTCTTGCGCTTGCAAGCCGAGTTGCTGAAACGGCGTGCTGCTGCTAGCGTTTGCGCGCCCCGGTTGAACCAGGGCGTAATGGAGCGACATGAAAACGTTTCTGAGTTTTACAAGGCTCAATGATTTGGCCGGTTTTCACTCTTTTTACGCTTTTATAAGGCTACGAGCGGGGTTAGTTTTGATCGTCGTTTGGCCCGGACCGTGCCGGTGTGGCGGAATGGCAGACGCACAGGACTTAAAATCCTGGGACTTGCAAAAGTCGTGCGGGTTCGAGTCCCGCCACCGGCACCAAACTGAGGGTTCGCTCGATGTCGTTCGGGAGCGTTTATGGCGACGGGCCGTCTAATCAATCGGCACTTGGGCAAAGAAGAATCAACAATTCCGAAACAACAATGAAAAAAGTCAGCCTGATCTTACTCGGAGCCGACGTGGTCGTGGCACACAGTTTTGCTGAGCCGGCTCTAACGATCTACAACCAAAACTTTGCGGTGGTGCGCGATACTGTCCGGCTCGAACTCAAGCGGGGGGTCAACCGTGTCGAATACACCGGCGCAACCATGCATCTTGAGCCTGAGTCGGTGATATTGCGCGACCCGACCGGCAAACACACCTTCCAGATTCTGGAGCAGAACTACCGCGCTGACCCGGTGTCGCAGGAGCTGTTATTGTCGCTGTTCGAGGGCAAAACAATCGAGTTCGAGACGTTCAGGCAGGTGGATGGTCGACAGCAGCGCGAAATTATTCGCGGCAAGATCATTCGCAGTGGCTACGTGCCGCATGCGATGGCAAGAAGCAGGTACGGCCAGGAATATTGGGCGCACCAGTCCGCCATTGCATCCGGTCCGGGCACAGGCCAGCCGGTAGTCGAGGTGGACGGCAAGATCAGGTTCGGGCTGCCCGGGCAGCCGCTGTTCCCCAGCCTCGGCGATGACACGATTCTCAAGCCCACGCTCGTGTGGCTTATTCAGACCGACACCCCCGGCAAGTTCGAGGCCGAACTGAGTTACATCACCGGCGGCATGAGTTGGGAAGCCGATTACAACATAGTCGCGCCTGAGAAAGGCAACATGGTGGATTTGGTCGGCTGGGTCACGATAGATAACCAGAGCGGCAAATCGTTCGAAAACGCGAAAATAAAGCTCATGGCCGGCGACGTGCAGAAGATCGAGCGCGAAGAGTTTGAGGTGTATTCGGCTAAGATGGGAGTGATCGCTGAACCGCCGCGTCCGCCTGTGACCGAAAAAGCGTTCGAGGAGTATCACCTTTACACACTGGAGCGGCCAACGACACTGCTCGATCGCGAGACCAAACAGGTCGAGTTCGTCCGTGCCACGGGCGTGCGTGCCGAACCGGTGTACGTTTACGACGGCGCCAAGATAGACGTAGTGCGGTACCGTGGCTGGGATTACGAAGCGATCCGGCGCAACCGCGAGTACGGCACTCAATGCAATACCAAGGTGTGGGTCATGCGCGAGTTCATCAATTCCGAGACCAACGGCCTGGGCATGCCCCTGCCCAAAGGCCGGCTCCGGTTTTACCGGCGCGACACCGACGGGCGGCTCGAATTTGTCGGCGAAGACATGATCGAGCACACCCCACGCGGCGAGTTGATCCGCGTGTTCATCGGGAACGCATTCGACATTGTTGGCGAACGCAAGCGCACCGATTACAGGATTGACGACGCGCGGGATTGGTTGGACGAAGCATTCGAAATCAAGCTTCGCAACCGTAAGCGCGAGCCGGTCGAAATCCGCGTGGTCGAGCATCTTTATCGCGGGCCGAATTGGGAAATCGTCGAAAAGTCACACCCGTTCCTGAAGACCGATGCGAACACGATCGAGTTCCGTGTCCAGGTCGGCCCCGACGAGGAAAAGACGATCAGTTACAAAGTCCACTACTGGTGGTGAGGCGCGCGGCCTCGGACGTCAGGATCGCATCCTGCGCGCGCGTGTGGCGCTGCCGATGCAACCACCACAAACTGTGACTTGGCGTTACACCGCCAATGGGGAGTTGGCGAGCAAGACGGTTGAGGCGCCGGGTTCCACCCCGTCCGTGACCACCTATGCCTACGACGTGCGCGGGAGTTTGCGCGAGGTGGTCTTGCCGGACGGCACGCGGATTAGCTACGTGATTGACGCGACAGGCAGAAGGATTGGCCGGAAGGTGACCGGGGTCTTCACGCGCAAATGGCTGTATCAGGACACGCTCAGGGCAATTACGTAGTTGGACGGTGCGGGTAACGTTGTGAGCAGGTTTGTGTACGCGGGCAAGGCGAACGCGGATACCAAGCGCAGCGCGTGGGCTTTGCTTATTCTGACAGCACATGGTCCCATCCGGATTGATCGTTTAACCGGCCACTTGTGTTGCAAGCTTGAGTACTCGCACACGTGCCGGCGCGCGGATGTCGAGTGCCCAACGCCGCTGAAACCACAAACCACAGCCCACTGAACGATTCAGCCCAAAGGCTGTACACCACCAAGGGTGTCATTCCGTACAGGCAGTTCCGGTCTGAGCACAATTGATTGCGAAAAATGTGGGGCTGGCGCTGGGTCGAGTCGGGGTAAGCTCTCATGTGTGCAGGTGCTGCGGGCAGCGCAACGCCAGGCCTGCCAAAGGGTGCGATCAAAGGGTGTTGCCGCTGTTGCCGGGCTTTGCGTGAATCCGTGACGCTTTTCGTACGGCCCCATAGGCACCTGTGTCCAGCCGTGCGTTGAAAACACCGGCACCGGCGCGCCGTAGCAGCTCGGCTTGCAAGCTAAAGCCGCTGAAACGGTTTTGCGGGGGCGGTGCCGGCATTCAGCGGGTTTTAAAAAGCCCGATGCTGATGATACATGTACTACTCAAAGGTTGCTCTAGCTACTGCGATTGGCAACAGAGCGCCGGCTTGCGGGAACTTTCCCTTGTATGCGGTGGCCCGGATGGAACGGCGGTTGGCTACGCCACTGCTGTAACATGCGCGTTTTTGTCGCCGAATGGATTCGCGTCTGGATCGGCTCCGGTGCGCCAAACAGCTTTGATTTTCCGGCCCAAGCGCGGTACCGATATTTGCGTCTGAGGAACAAACCGGAGAATTGACCATGCTCATCGTACATGTTCACGCACACGTGAAGCCCGAGTACGTCGAGGCGTTCAAGGCGGCGACACTCGAGAACGCGCGTCAAAGTGTCTGTGAACCGGGGGTGGCCAGGTTCGACGTGTTACAGCAGGCTGACGACCCGACCAGGTTCATTCTGGTGGAGGTGTACCGCACACCTGACGCGCCGGCCAAGCACAAGGAGACGGCGCATTACGCGAAATGGCGCGACACGGTTGCGCCCATGATGGCCGAGCCGCGGACAAGCGTGAAATTCACGAACGTGTTCCCCGACGACGCAGGTTTCTGAACGGTTGCACCTCGCGCTGGTTGGCCCTTTGGGCAGTTCATCGGCGCGCTCACTATGGCGCCAGCTTGAAAGAGGCTGCCGTAGCCGCAATGCAAGGCTACGGAAGGTGACCGGCCCTGCCCGGCTGCGCGAACTTGACCAACCCGGTACCCATCGGCTTTCAAGCCAAGGACACGGAACGCGTTCCGACCGGTGACAAAAAATGAGTGGCGGCACTCTGGCCGCCCCTAGCCCGGAGATTTCACACTCGTTTTATTAGCACCGGGCTTCAGCCCGCTCAATGCTTGTCAAGCCGACCACACAGCCGCTTCAGCGGCTTTAGCACTACGCCAGAAAGCCGTTGAAACGGCTCAGTGGCTTTGAATCTTGAGTACACCGGGCTGAAGCCCGGTGCTAACATCAAAACCCGGTGCAGAGTGTGAAATATCCGGGCTAGGTGCGAAGTCGGGATTCGATTACCGCAACATCAGTCTGAAGAACACGTTTGTCTTGAGCTGGTCAATGACGATGATCACGCGGTTGGTATTGCGCGAGCCGGTGTCGGGCGGGTAATCAAACCACTGATTGGCGGCAGCAACGCTTACCGAGTTCGATTGCAGCGTCCAGCCGATATGGCTCGAAGGCCAGCTTAACTCGAGTGTGTTTGCAACCCGCACGAAAACGATGTTGGTCGGCGTTGGATCAACCATCGGCGCAACAGACTGCACGGTGATCCTGCCGTTTACAGCCAGCGTGTCTGACCACGTGTACCTGACTTTGTTGACGATGTCGTTTGTGGGCAAGACAACTGCGCCGAAGCTGCGGCCGGTGCTGAACAGTTGGAACGAATCGCCTGCAACCAATGCAGGCCCAACGTTAGTAACTAGCAATGTGCCGCTAGTTGCATCAAACGCTCCGGTCACATTGAGCACGTCGTTTTTCTGGCCGGATTGAGAGCGGTCAAGTTCCATGAGAAGCGCGCCTGCGAGCTTAAAGTCGTTCTGTATGGTCAGCGTACCGATTGGCATGCCTGGTGCCAAAACCGCCCCTGCAAGTACGGTTACAGGGCCGGAATGAACGCCTGTGCCTGCGAGCGTACCCGCGCTTACGGTATTTGACGATGCGTTGTTGTTACCGTTGATGTACAAAACGCCCGGACCCGTTTTGACCAGTTCGCCATTTGAAATCTCTCCAGTAAGGATGGTCCGGGCCGTATTCTCGACCTGAATGGCCTTACTTGCGCCACCCAAGTTAATCGAGCCGGACAATGTCAGGTCATTGGTTCCTTTGATGATGAACGCCTGCCCACTCGGATTCAGGTTAATTTGATTTGCGACCGTGCGCGGGCCGCCGTGAGCGAACACGGCCGTATAAGTGGCGGTGTCCTGGTTCAATGGGCCGGTGCCGATCGGCCCTGAGACGATGGAACCCCACTGATCTACGATCGAACTGACTCCAAAGCCTATGCTGCCTTCGCGGAGCATCGTCCCGCCCGAGTAAGTGTTCTGCGCGTTAAAGATCGTGGTGCCTGTATTGGCCGGGTTGCTGTCCGTCCACCTGCGCTGGTACGTGCCACTACCTGAAACGATGCCGTTAAACACCTGTTCGCCCGTGACGTTGTACGACTGCAGTGTGCCCTGGATTTCAATCGGACAATTAACTGTCAACCCTGGTGCATTCAATCGGATTGTGCCTGCCAGTGCGAGCGTGCCACTGCCGCCAATTGAAGTTGTGTTGAGCTGAAGTGTGCCGCTGCTTGTGATTGTGCTGGGTGCAGTCACGTTAATGGCATTATTAATGTTCAGCGACCCGGCGCTCAACGTACCGCCTGCGAGTGTTAAGGTACCAGATCCCAGAGACGAGACCGTGGTTATATGGATAGTACCCCCGTTGCTGATGATTGTGCCCCCGGTGTAAGTATTTATGCCGCCCAAAGCGAGTGTGCCCGTACCGCGCTGGACAAGCACGCCGGTACCAGTGATTAGAGAATTGTTGGTGATACTGTCGGGGCGATTGTAAATGAGCACTGCATGATTTGTCACGGGACCTGTGCCCAATGAACCGCTCGGGTTCATGCCGTCACCTACTTGCAAAGTCCCGCCTCCGATAACAGTTGGGCCGGTGTAAATGTTGTCATTCGCTATTGTCAGAGTTCCTACGTTCGACTTCACGAGGATTGCGCTGCCATTGATGCCCTGCCCCGTGGTCGAAGAGAAAAGGTAGTCCTTTGAAGCGTTAACGAACACCA
>JANWZY010000017.1 GCA_025061935.1 Verrucomicrobiia bacterium | reverse complement strand
ACGAGCTGCCCGGGTCCCAAGTCTATCTGGCGCTGGCACAGGAGCCGTGGCGATGGAGGGGAAAGCCCAGGCCACAAGTAAATTTGTGGCAATTAACGAAATGCAGCAGCCGCTAATTATCGCCGATGAAGTCCGCAGGCTGACGACGTAATGCGGACTCATTTTTGGCGGCCGGTTCAAGTGCGCGCTAGCTGGGTCGTGGTGCCTTGAATCTGCGCAATGGCTGCGCCGTGCAACGCCACAGCCGTGAACTTCGCCAGTATTGCAAGTGACACCTGAGCGCCGCGGACGATGGAAATTCTTAAGGACACTTTGTTGATGACCGCAACAGCGCCGTGCCAGGAAAACGGGAACGGAAGCCGCTGCCCAAGTCAAAATTTTACTCCTTTGATGTTGGCGTAGTTAGTGCCACCCCCACTAGGACGCGAGTAAAACCCAGAAGGGAGTTCAAGTAGTCACGCAACCTAATTCCGGGTTGAACGATTCTTTGGCACGAGCGCGCGGGCGAGGAGTAGGGCAAGGCCAAACACGATTACGGTGCCGAGCGCGCCGGCAAGCGCGACTGCAAGCACTGGCGAGCGGAGTCCGGGCAATTCGTATTCAGGAATCGGCGCGGGCACCACCGGCGCATCCGCCGCCGCTGAAGCGAAGCCCAGCGTTTCCGCCACTCTCTCAAGTCCGTCAGGCAGCGGCGACGCGAAGGGACCGACAAATACTGCAAGCCCGAGCGCAACTACAAACCCAATCATGGCCATGCTGCTGTCTTTATGCTTCTTATCCGCCTGCGACTCGTTCAACAGCTCCGGCCGCATTTGCAATACGCCCGCTAGCACCAACGCAGTTATCAATCCTTCGCCCACCCCAATCAGCATGTGCACACCCGCCATTGCGGGCAGGACCAGATGCCATGCCACAATTCCGGAAAGTGCCAACTGCGCCGCGCAACTGGTTGCTGCGGCCACAGTCGAGCACCAGCCGCCAAACGCTGCCCCGGCTATCATGCCGCGCTGACCCGGTACCGCGCGCTGAACTAGCCGTGCTGCGGCGTACCCGATCATGGGCGCGGCCAGCGCCATGTTGAACACATTCGCGCCGAGCGCCGTCACGCCCCCATCGGCAAAAACAAAGCATTGCACGACTAGCACGGCTGTCATCACGATCACCGCTGGCGCAACCCCGAGCAGCAACGCGGCCAAGGTGCCGCCGATCAGGTGCCCAGACGTGCCCCCGAGCACGGGAAAGTTCAGCATTTGCGCAGCAAAAATGAACGCCGCGGCGACCCCGAGCAGCGGCACTTTCCGCTGCGGCAGTGAATGCGTTACAGCGCGAGCAGCAGTGGCCAGCCCGGCTCCGGCAACCACAGCCGAACCGACAGCAGTTTTTAAGTCCAGAAACCCGTCTGGTATGTGCATGGCTTTAGTGTTGCACGGGCGCAGCCGGAGCCGCGTTCGTCTCGAATGTTTCGATGAAAATCGTTTTCCTGTCGAGGTCGCGCCACGCCTCGAGCGCGTACCTGCGCAATGCTGCGAAATTGGCCGGGGTAGCTTCACCGTGCGCTTCAGCGAGCGCCTTGAGCGTGGCCTGGATGCGGCTTAGCACCTCTGGCCGTAGGCGCATATGCAGCTTGCGCGCGCCGTGGATGAACACGGCGGCAGGCTCGGGGCTGGACGCGCTCACAACGCGAATTGTTCCGCGCCCGAGCGACGCACCGGTGGCGACCTGTAGCCCATCGTTCAGGCAACTCAAAGGGGGTTTAAGCCCAGCAAAGCTTTCGACGCGCAACTCGTCCAGGCCGGCACCGAACACCTCACGCGCGCGCAGGCCCATCTTCGCGCCCAAGATCGAGTAAATGCCCAGATGCCGGTGCAGTTCACTGGTGAGCACACCGGCCACCCATTCTTCCGCGCCGTGACGTGCTATGATCTCCGCAACGAACGGCTGAACATCGGGTTGAAATAGCTCTGCAGTGGTGGGGAACTGGTTCAACAAAGCGGGCGGGCGCGCCGCCACGTCAGCCGCAGCATGTGCAAGCTCGTGGATGTAGGCTGCGCGCGCGCGCGCTGTATCGAGGCCGGTGACCACGACCACGTTCGAGTGCCTGGGCGACCGTTCCAAAGACATGGCCGAGGGCTCGAGCAGCGCAAGCGCCACGGTTTCGTCCCACGCGCGGAAATGATTCGCGGCTAGGAGCCGCTGCACGTTCGGGTGCGCATGCAGGCGCGCAATAAGCCGGGCTGCGGAAGTATCGAGTCGGCTGATTTCGCCGTACAAGTCCGTGTCGAACAAAAGCGCACGTTCTGCGGGCAAATGCACGGCGACGATTTCGACGCCGGCGCCGAATACTGCGCGCGCAGCCCTGATGTCGCGCATTGTGTTCCACCCCGGGTCAGGCGCATCCGGATGATTGCCGCTGTAAAAGACCCGACTGATCCGGTTTGTCAACTCGGGCCGCGAATCCAACAGCTCGGCTAAGTTCGAAAGTGGCCCGAGGCAGACCCAAACGATCCGGTTCGTTGAACGATCGAATATTTGAGGAATGAGCGTTCCGGCGTCGGCAATGGTCACGTTTGGCGGCAGCGGTAGCTCGGACCAGCCGAGCGTGGTTGAAAGTTCGACCCAAACTGGTGGTGGCTTGTTCAGCTCGTGCCCAGCACCCACTGGGATCTTATCGCGCCCGAGGAAATGCAAAATGCGCACAACATTTGTTGCACCGGCGCGCGCCGGTGCTGAACCGTCCGAGGTCACAATCGCCTTCACATCAAGCTCTGGCGCCTCCAGCAGGATTGCCAGCGCACGCGCGTCGTCCAGAGCCATGTCCGTGTCAACAATAATGGGTGTGACTTGCTGATGCGCCATGCATGGCGCCCCTGCGCTCCACCAAAACCCGGAAAGTACCCCCAGCAAGATGACTCTGATCCAGCCCGGATTCCGAGCGGCGCTGCACACCCGGGGCGCGCCGGAATTTTTTCTCTTGCACCGCGGTTCGTTTGTGTTCATACTTTTTTGCATGAAAGTAATACCGAATCGCGTTTATGGTCAAGTGCGCAATTTCGCGCACAGGTCAGCAAGTCCAACCAAGCAAACTGCAGGAGGCGTTGTCGCTGCAGTCATTTTTTGTGCCAGCACGCTCCTTTCAGTACAAGCCCAAGACGACGTGCGGCATTGGGATCTTCAAGCTGTTAATGCAAACGGCACGAGTGCGTGGAGTCCGCCGCCAGGCCAGCAGTTTCCGAACTATTCTTTCCGAGTGACCGGCGTATTGCTTACAGACCCGTTCGAAATGCTTGATCCGACACCGAATTTCCAACCCGCGGCGTCGAACACGATGGGCGGTCAGTTGCAACTTGTGGTTCAAGCGGTTGCGACGAATGATCGTGGGGGCACTTTTTGCTGGATGGGCCAGAACTACGCGATCCGGAGGCCCCCGGGACTTGACGAGTATAGTTACAGCAACGAAGCGTGGTCAAACGAGGTCTGGCGTGTGACGCATGACCCGGCCACAGGCCATGCGTTCCGGCGCGGAGACCTCGTACAGGTGGTCGCACGTGGCTCGCTGTTCCACGGTGGCAAGCGGAACATAAACGAGATGCACCGGGTCGAGCCGGAGTACGATTTCACCGTTTCACTTGTGCAATCGAATTACGGGTTGCCCGAGCCGGAGGTTATTTCCCTGCTTTCGCTTGTGCGGCCTGACGACGGCGACCCGGCCAGTTCAGAGGACATTTTCGACCAGACTCGCGCTACTGGGGGCGAGCACTGGCAAGGCATGCGTGTGCGCATCAACGGGCTGATGCTGGTGACAACCAACGGTTGGAATCCGACCAATGCATGGGGGCAACGTTTGTGCATTGTGACCGACGGCACAAGCAGATTCTTCAGGTTGCGGCATCCGCGGTATGATCTCGGTATGCCCCCCACAAACTGGTTCGACGCAATTGGAATCCTGAATCAGGAAAGCGGCTCGGCGGTTCAAGGCACCAATGGCTACGAACTGTTTGTGCAGGAAATTGTGCCTTCGGACCCGGTCGCGTTGCAAATCGAGTTGGACGATTCGGGCCAACTACGTATCACCTGGCCAGGTTCGCTTGCTAACTTCCAGTTGCAGTATACTGATGACATTGCTGGCGGGCAATTGGCGTGGCTGCCGGTAACGAACGCGCCTGTGCTCGTTAACGGGCGGTGGACGGTATTGTTGCCAGCCGATGGCCCGCGCAGATTTTTCAGACTCGAGCGCGTACGCTAGGAAATGAGCGAACGCACTGAACTAACTAAGGGGTGCGCACGGGCGGCGAAAGTGCCGGAACCCCGTGCATTCACGCTGCTCGAACTACTGGTCGTCATCGCAGTGATCGCGTTACTTGCTGCGCTGGTGCTGCCTACACTGGCGCGCGCGAAGGAGAAGGCGAAGGTGCTGAAAGTGCATGCCGAGCTGTATGGCATCGGGCTTGCGCTGCAGATGTACGCGGATGACCATGGCGGGCGCGTGCCGCCTGTGCGCACCGATTGCAACACAGACATGCGCGAGCACTGGTGCCAATTACCTGTCGAGCTTGCCGCAGGTGGGTACCTGACGCGCGGCGCGCATGCCGGGCGCGAGGTGAATCTCGAAGACCCGTTCAATCCTGGCTTTACGTACAAGTACGCTGCGCCGGGGCCGATGCTGGTCAATGGCGAAGCGGGCGGGAATTACGCGCTTTGGGTGCCGACAAACTTTCCTTCGCTCGATAGCGAGTTTGGCCGCACTTACACCTGTCCGAAAGAAAGCCCTGTGCGATGGGTTGTCTGGAGTCTCGGGCCGCGCCCTAAGAGCGCGAAGAGCCAAAGCCCGTACGCGCCAATGTCTTCCAAGACGTGGTACAAGCGGGCTGGCGACACCGGCGTGATTGTGCGGTATGCACGGCGTGATTGGGTCCAATTCAAAAGCCCGTAGTGTGTGCGGACCGGCGCGGCGCCCGCGCGCAGGCAAATGGTAGCCTCCCCTTCCGGTGAGGCGCATGCGATTCAAGCGTGAATCAAGCGCTTTTGGCGGTTGCGGCCTGTTCTTGCCTCGCTTTTTCCTGGACAGGTAGCTCGAACAACTCGAACAAGGTTCGCAGCGTTTTTTCCGAAATCGCTGCCGGGTGGCCGCAGTACCGTACGACCCCTTTCGTGTCGGCAAGTATAATGTGCGGTACGGTGGCGACGCGCCACTGTTTGGCTACACGACCGGCCTGGTCAAGTCCCAATGGGAATTCGATTTCGAGACCTGCGAGTTCGGTTTCGGCCCCGGCCAGGATGCCTATCACAACCAATTGCTCGCCGTATTTTTTCTGCCACTCGTTGAACTGCCGGATAAACGGTTGGCACGGAGCGCTGGCGGGTTTGAAAAAATAGACAATGACGAGTTTGCCTGCGAGCGTCGGCTTGTCCGTGACCCATTTTTCGGGCGCCAACTCGGGCATCGGCTTATTCAAAGGAGAATCCTCCGCAAGTGCATCAGCTAGGCTGTGCTCGCCGAGCGTTTCGGGGCCGCGCAGCCGCGCGGCTGCTTCGGCCTGAAGCGCGGTCGTAACCACTTCTGCGAATCGGCGCTCGTCTTCCGACCGCGCGCGCTCGATTTCTCTAGCGCGCGCCGGGTCGTATCCGAACATCCGTTGCAGCTCTATCGGCAGCTCACGGAGTTTGACATTTCGTATCCCACCCTCATGCCTGAAATACAGGTCCGTGGCATCAACCCCCAAGACCACGATGTTCCGGAATATCCGCTGACCAACTTGCAGCTCCGGTAGCCTGGTTTCGGCCGCGACCAGGCAGGTCGCAATCAACGCGGTCCCGCATAGAAGGAGGATCGTCCGATGCATGCGCAATTTATGCCTGAACGGCACCATTTTTGCAACACGCTTTTTGGACGGGAAGCGGGGTATGTGCAGGCTCTTAAGCCACGCAGAAACTGATGGACTCGGCCACAGGGGATTGTACGTCTTTGGCGCGAGCGGCTGGGTTATCGCGCAATGGCGCCATTCGGACGGCTCGCGTGTCTCCACCCGCGCGCGGGCTGTGTCGGCTCATCAACAGCGGCAGCACCATTGTACATGCGCGCGTGGCAGGCGCGCGCGGCGCAATTTTTTGGTCGGCCGAGCGCGGCTGCGGCGGCTCGAATGAGTACGCAGCAGAAACGGTACGAACTGCATGTGCATCGAAATGGGGCCGGGTTCCCGGGGGTGCCGATCCGTTTGCCATGTCATATGTCTTTGCTGCTGGGCGTGTGAGACGAACTGGATTGAATATGTGGACGCACCCGGCTAGGCTTGCGGTGTTGAGCCCGGTCTTATGGTAAGGGCTTTGCTCCAGTGGCTGGACAAGTCCAGCATTCGTATCGGCACCAAGTTGGTGCTGAGCTTCCTGCTGGTGATTATTTTGGTGAGCGTGCTCTTCAGCATCGTTGGGGTGCGCGTCATAGGCGACCGCGTGGTCAAGGAAGCGCAGGCCAAGGTACAAACCGACTTGAACGCTGCGCGCGAGATTTATCTCAACAAGCTTGCTGATGTGAACGACGTGGTGCGGTTCACTGCTGACCGGTACCTGCTTATGAGCGCGTTGATGGCTGGGAACACGGCAGAGGCCGCCGAGGTGTTGGGTCGGCTCCGCGAGCGTGAGAGGCTCGATGTCTTGACGGTGACGGACGCGCGCGGGCGCGTGATCCTGCGCACGAGCAATCCCGGGGTGGTGGGTGACGACAAGAGCGGCGACGAGTTTGTCCGCGCGGCATTGGAGGGGCGCGAGCCGGTCGCAAGTACATGCGTGGTGCCTGCCGAGGAGTTGGCGCGCGAGTCGCCGGAACTGGCTGCGCGCGCGTATTTCAAGTTTATTCCGACGCCGATGGCGCGGCCGCGGGTCGAGACAGAAGAAACAGCCGGCATGATGCTCAAGGCGGCTGCGCCGATACTTGACCCCCAGGGCAACGTGATCGGTGCAATTTACGGCGGCATACTTTTGAACCGGAACTTTGAGATAGTGGATAAGATCAAAGAGACCGTGTTCCAAAACGTGCAGTACAAGGGCAAGGACATTGGCACAGCGACGCTTTTCCTGGACGACCTGCGCATCTCGACCAATGTGAGGAACCAGGACGGCACGCGCGCGATCGGCACACGCCTGAGCGAGGAGGTTTACAACCGCGTAATTGGCGAGGGCAAACAGTGGATCGGCCGCGCGTTCGTGGTCAACGACTGGTACATAACCGCTTACGAGCCGATACGCGACCTGGCCGGGCGCAACATTGGCATACTGTACGTCGGATTGCTCGAGCAAAAATACGCAGACCTGCACCGTAACTCGGTCCTCGTTTTCCTAGCCATCACGCTTGGCGGCGCAGCCGGCGCGTTCGGCCTCGCGTGGTATCTGTCACAAAGGCTGTCTGATTCGGTGCGTAAGCTTGCGCGCGCGGCCGAGCAGGTTGCGCATGGCAACCTCGATGTGCGTGTCCAAATCGAGTCGCACGACGAGTTGCGCGAGCTGGCCGAGGCATTCAACTACATGGCGGCCGCACTCAAGAAGCGCGACGAGCAACTGCGCGAGTTCACCACACGCAGGATAATGGAGTCTGAGCGCCTGGCGCATATCGGTCAGTTGGCTGCCGGGGTGGCGCACGAGATCAATAACCCGCTCCAGGGCATAGTCACGTACTCACATCTGCTGCTTGAGCGCGCGCGCCCGGATGATGCGAACCGCGAGTTTCTGGAAAAGATCGTCAAGCAGGCCGACCGATGCCGAAACATTATTCGTGGGCTGTTGGATTTTGCGCGGCAGCGCAAGCCTGAGAAACGCCTTTCGAATGTGAACCGCGTGGTTGAAGAATGTCTCGGGCTAGTAGCGAACCAAGCACTGTTCCACAACATCAAAATTGTGCGAAACCTCGCCCCCGACCTGCCGCTGCTGCTGATGGACCCGTCCCAAATGCAGCAAGTGTTCATGAACATGATCATCAACGCAGCCGAGGCGATGAATGGCGCCGGCCAACTTACGGTCACGACCCGGCACGTGCCGGACGCAAGCGCTGTCGAAATCGAGTTCACAGACACGGGCCACGGGATCAAAGAGGAAGACATGGAGCGTATTTTCGACCCGTTCTTTACGACTAAAGAGGCCGGGCACGGCACAGGCCTGGGGCTGGCTATCAGCTACGGGATCGTAAAGGAGCACAAGGGGACGATAACGGTGCAGAGCGAGGTGGGCCGCGGCACAACCTTTACGATCCGGTTACCAGTGAGTGCAGTTGAACAGGAGGCGCAAGTTCATGGAACAGCGACGGAAAATACTAGTCATTGACGACGAAGAAGTGGTGCTCGACTCGTGCACGCAGGTGCTTTCAAGCCCGAATTGCACAGTGCTTACTGCAGGCAACGGTGAAAAAGGGCTGCGCCTGGTTGACGAGGCGAATCCGGACCTAGTCTTTTTGGACCTAAAGATGCCAGGCCTGTCCGGAATGGACGTGCTCGAGCGAATCCGTGCCAAATATCCGCTAATGGTGGTGATTGTAATCACCGGGTATGCGACTGTCAGCTCGGCGGTCGAGGCGATGAAGAAGGGGGCATTCGATTTTCTGCCCAAGCCGTTTTCGCCCGAGGAGTTGCGCCTGATAACCAAGCGCGGGCTCGAGCACTGCGACCTTGTGCGCCAAACGGCGGCGTTGCGCCGTGAAAAGGAACTGTTGCGCGAAAACTTCGCGGCCATAGTGTCGCACGAGCTGAAGTCGCCACTGGCGGCCATCCAGCAAAACCTGTACGCATTGGCCGCCGAGCTTGAAGATAAGCTCACGGACCCGCAGAAAGAGCTGTTCGCAAGGCTCAAGTCGCGTCTGGACGACTTGTTGAAGCTGGTCAATATGTGGCACCGGGTCTTGTCGGTTGATCCGGCCAAGCTGAAGGAAACGTTCAAGCCTGTGTCGGTGCACGCAGTGATAAGCAAAGCGGTGGAAACAGTCCGAGCGCACGCGGTCCGCAAGAATGTGCAAATTCAGACCGAGCTTGCGCCCGAGCTACCCCCAGCCTATGGCGACGAGAGCAGCCTGGTCGAGGTGCTGGTGAACATCCTTAACAACGCGGTCAAGTACTCGTATCCAAACGGTACCGTGACCGTGCGTGCTGTGCGGCTCGACAATCTCCTCGCCGTCTCGGTCATTGACCAAGGAGTTGGGATACCAAAGGAAGACCTGCCTTTCATCATGCAGGACTTCGGCCGGGCCAGGCACCAACCCGAAGGCGTGACCGGCACCGGCATAGGCCTGACGGTGAGCCGGCGGATAGTCGAAGCGCATGGTGGCTCGATCACGGTCGAAAGCGAGCTGGGCAAAGGCAGCACCTTCACCATTCGATTGCCAATCGCTCTTGCCACGCCCGGCGCTGCGAGTTAAATTGCGCGGACTCAAACGCGACCCTTGTATGAGCGAACGCAAGCGCCTGTTGATCATTGACGACGACCCCGAATTCGTTGCGGGCATAAAAGCGATTCTCACCCGTGCCAAGTACGAGGTGGACACCGCGTACAACCCGAAGGATGGCTGGGCCGCACTCAAAAGCAAAGATTACGACCTGCTGCTTTTGGACATCATGATGGGCCGTGGCGCCGAGGGCGTCATGATCGCGCGCAAGCTCAACAAAGACCCGAAGCTGCGCAACCTACCGGTCCTGATCATCACCGGCATTCGCGAGCAGATAGCGTTCTTGTTCCCCGGCCAGGCGGTGCATCCGCACTTTGTGCCCGTGGACGAGCTGGTCGAAAAACCAGTCGAGCCAAAGCTTTTGCTCGAAAAGGTGGAATCACTGCTCAAAGCTGCTGAAGAAAGGAAGGCCAAGGCCAAATGAGCGCAGTTACATCGGCTCAACCGCCAAAAGAGGTTGACGCGGGTGTTTCCTTCGTCGAAGAGATCAATCACCTGCTTTACGCGGCGAAGGGCAACCCGATCAACACTTGCATTCAGTGCGGTACTTGCTCGGCCACATGCCCGGTGGCGTCTGCAGGGTACATGGACAATTCGCCGCGCCGGCTCATTGCCATGATCCGCGCAGGGTTTAAAGAGCAAGTGCTTAAGGCGAACACGTTTTGGTACTGCGCTTCTTGTTACCAATGCACGGTCCGGTGCCCGCGCGGCATAGACATTGCCGAGCTGATGTACGGCCTGAAACGCTACACGGTCTGGCGCTCCGAGTATCAGGAAGGGCTGATCGGCCCGTCCTTTTCGGAAACGTTTGTGAAGATGATCGTGCGAACCGGCCGCTCGTACGAGCCCGTGTTGGCAACCAGCTATCTGTTCACCTATGGCCTGCCGGAGATCATCCAGGAAGCCCAGACAGCCACGGCACTGATGCTCAAGGGCAGGCTCCCCCTGTTGCCGGCGCGGATCAAGCGGCTCGACAATTTCAGGCGAATGATCCGCAAGATTATCCCGTTGGGAGAACCAGAATGAAGACGTACGCATATTTCCCGGGTTGCTCGCTCGAAAAGATGGCCTACAGCTACCACCAGTCGGCCATCGAAACGACGCGCGCGCTCGGGGTCGAGCTAAAGGAACTCGAAGACTGGAATTGTTGCGGCGCCACAGCGTACTTTCATGTGGATGAGCTGCTCGCGTTCACCCTGTGCGCGCGCAACATCGCCATGGCCGAGAAAGAGCAGCTCGACCTGGTCGCGCCCTGCAGCGGCTGTTACAAAAATGCGTATTTCGCGCGCGAAGCGTTGCTGCACGACCCCGACCTGGCCGAGCACATTAACGAGGCACTGGCCGAGGACAACCTGCAATTTGCCGGTACAAGCAAGATTCACCACCTGATTGAAATCTTCGCGTTCGATATCGGTCCTGATGCGATCAAGGCGAAGGTGACGAATCCGCTCAAAGGTTTGCGGGTTGCGCCCTACTACGGGTGCCAAATTTTGCGCCCGCGCAAAGGTAAGGAAGACGTCGAAAGGCCGCGGTTTTTCGAAGACATCGTAGCCGCGACGGGCGCCACGCCCGTCGAGTATCTGTTACGGTTGCGCTGCTGCGGCGGCGCGTTGATTATAACCAACCGCATGGCCGCACTCAGCATGGTTCGCAACCTGCTCGAATGCGCTGTGCGCGCCAGGGCCGACTTGATCGTGACCGCGTGCCCGTTGTGCCAGGTGAACCTGGAGTGCTACCAGAAACAGGTCAATCGCGAGTTCGGCACCGAGTTGAATGTGCCGGTAATTTACTTTACGCAATTGCTCGGGTTGGCTCTGGGCATACCGCCGAAGCGGCTCGGTATCGGGTCGGAACTCGTGGCCGTAATGCCTGCTATCGAACAAGCGCTCCGGACCGAGCCTGCGCCGGCAGCAACGTGACGAGGGAACAAGATGCCAAACTCGAAATCCGAAGCACGAAATCCGAAACAAGCACAAATGACCAAAATCCGAAATTCAAAACCGGCAGCCGTGACATGGTTTGGAACAGTTGAGCTTGTGGGTTTCGGCTTTGTTTTGGATTACATGCTTCGGATTTCGAGTTTGTTTCGTGCTTCGGATTTCGGATTTCGGATTTCAACCTTATGAACTTGTACGTATTGCTCAAAATGGTTCCTGACACCGTCGAGGAACTGAACGTGGCTGCCGACGGCAAGTCGCTTGACACCGAGTTCCTCAGGTTCAAAGTGAGCGATCCGGACGAGCACGCGCTCGAGCAAGCGCTCATCCTGAAAGAAAAACACGGCGGCACGGTCACTGTCGTGGCGCTTGAAGCGCCCGAAGTTGACGAGGTCCTGTTTACTGCACTGGCCAAGGGCGCCGACCGCGCGCTCAAAATCACTACGGATCAGACGCGGTTGGGTGCTTTTGCCGCTGCGCAGGTTTACGCGGCTTTTTTTAAGGCGGGGCCGGGTCAAATAACCCCCGAGACCTTGATCCTGGCCGGCTCCCAAGCAATAGACGATCTTGAAGGTGAGCTGGCGGCGTACCTGGCCGAAACGCTCGGGTTGCCATACCTGGGCGTCGTTTGCAACGTCGCGCGCGCAAACGGGAAACTGATTGTTCTTAAGGAATTCGCAGGCGGGTTGCGTGGCCAATTCGAAATCGGACTCCCGGCAGTGCTCGGTGTCCAATCGGCCGAGAAACCGCCGCGATATGTGCCGGTGGCCAAGGTGCGCGCAGTGATGAAGTCAGCCAAGATCGAGACTGTGGAGGTGGGTGTGTCCGAACCTGCGGTGCGGCTTCAGCTCGAGCGGCTTTACAAGCCTGAAGTAGCCGGACGCGCGCAAATGCTGGAAGGCACGCCCGAGGAAATCGCCGAAAAGATAGTCGAGGTTTTGGCAAAACAAGGCATTTTGTGACAAGGTTTCGCTATGGCTAAGCCCATTCTAGTGTTGGCCGAGCAACATCGGGGCGAGATAGCAGACATAACGTTCGAAATGCTCGGCGCTGCACGGGCCGTAGCCGGCGCAACCGGCGCGCCTGTGTTCGCTCTGTTGCTCGGAAGCGACGCAGTGCCGCTGACTGCCCGGCTCGGCGCAGCGGACAAGGTGTTTTTGGTGGATACCCCTACACTCGATGCCCCGGTGCCCTCAGCCGCGGCCACGGCGCTTAAGACCGTCCAGGAGCAGGCGCAAGCGGACTTGGTGTTTATCGGATGTACCAACATTTCGCTGGGTATTGGCCCGATCCTAGCGACCCGCACAGGGTTGCCTCTGGTCAACTTTTGTCGCGCTCTCAGGGTCGAGGGAAACGCCCTCGTCTGCACAAGCCAGTTGTTCGGTGGCAAAATCGCTGCAGACGTGAAACTGCCGGACATGCGCGGCATAGTTTGCCTTTACCCTGGCGCATTTCCTGCAGAGGCCGGGCGCGGCGACAAACCGCCTGCAGTAGAAAAAGTTCCATTGCTGGTTGATCCGCCGAAGGTCATTTTCAAACAATACCTCCAGCCGGAGACAGGCGACGTGGACATAACCAAGCAAAGCGTTCTGGTCGGTGTCGGACGCGGCATCCAGACGCAAGACAACGTGCAACTGGCTGAGGAATTGGCCCAGGCTCTTGGCGGCGCGGTCTGCGCGTCCCGGCCCGTGATTGATCAGGGCTGGCTGCCGCTGAGCCGACAGGTCGGCAAATCCGGCTTGAGCGTCAAGCCGCGGGTGTACCTCGCCTTCGGCATCAGCGGCGCGCCCGAGCACTGGGAAGGGATTCAAAACTCACAGTGCATAATAGCAATCAACACCGATTCCAAAGCGCCAATATTCGATGGCGCCCATTATGGGGCGGTCGCCGACGCGCTCGAAGTGCTACCGGTTCTCATCGAAAAGGTTAAGGCTCGAAAAGGATGAGGATGGGCGATCCGAAACTCGCGCTCCAAAATCCTGAATCCGAGGCGAGTCGTGAGGTGGGCTTGGCGTTTCGGTTATTCTAATTACTTGCACCGCGTTTGTTTCGAATTTCGGAGTCCGAATTTAGCGCCTTATGGAGCCGGTTAAAATCAACCTGTTCGGCGTGCCCGGCCTCGCGCTGCTTTGGGCGCTGACGCTGATAGCCTTTGGGGTCTTTGGGTTGCGTATCTGGGGCCTGATCGGCCTGTTGCGCCAGGCCAGGTATGAGAACCGGTTCGATCAATTCGGGCGGCGCCTGGCGCATGCAGCCGAGCACGTGTTACTGCAACCGCGCATTTTTAACGAGCGCGCCATTGGGTGGGCGCACTTCTTGATCTTTTGGGGATTCGTGCTTTACACGGCGTGCTTTAACTGGAGCTTGATCCGGGGACTGTTCCCGTTCCTCCCGATACCGTACCCGGACGAAGTCAAGCTTGTGGCGCTATTCCTGGAAATTTTTGCCGTGCTGGTGCTCGCAGCGCTGGCTGTGGCAGTAGCGCGCCGACTGTTTTTCCCGCCGCCGTACCTGCATCTGAGCTTGGATGCAAACATAATTCTTGGCCTGATTGGCCTGCTGATGCTGAGCACGCTGTTCGGCTCGGCATTCCGTCTGGTGGGCGAAGGAGGTCATTCCAGCCTGTGGACACCGTTTGGCACCCTGCTGGCCGGGGTTTTTCCCGGCATGGCGCCAAATGCAGCGCGCGCCTGGGCAACCACCATGTGGTGGCTACACATGGTCGGCGTGCTGGCGTTTCTGGTGTATTTGCCATACTCAAAGCATCTGCACCTGCTGGCTTCACCGTTCAATGTATTTTTCAGCCAGGCCGCCACGCGGCCCGTGGGCGACCTGACCGTGTCCGGAGCAAAAGACGATCTGACGGAGGGCGCGTCGAAATGGCAGGAACTGACCTGGAAACAGCTTCTGAACGGGTTCTCTTGCGCAGAATGTGGTAGATGCGATCGCGCCTGCCCCGCTACTGCGTCTGGACACCCGCTCCAGCCGCAGCAGATCATCCAGAAAATTAAGGACCACATGGTGCGCACTGGGTTGCGCCGAACCGATAAAAGCGCGCCCAAACTGGTCGGCGAGGTCGTCACCGAAAAAGAAGCCTGGGCATGCCTTACCTGCCTCTCGTGCATGGAGCAGTGCCCGGTATGGAATGAACATGTGCCAGTAATCGTGATGTTCAGGCGGCACTTGGTCAGTCAAGGCAGGGTGGAACGCACCATCCAGGAAGTGCTCGGGAACCTTCAGCGCTACGGCAACTCGTTCGGCAAGTCCGACCGCATGCGCGCAAAATGGACGCAAGGGCTGCCATTCAAGGTCAAAGACGCGCGGAAAGAACCGGTGGATGTGCTCTGGTTCACTGGCGATTACGCCGCATACGACCCGCGCATGCTCGAAATCACGCAGACAACAGCGAAATTGTTCGCGCAGGCTGGGCTCGATTTCGGCATACTTTACGAAGCCGAGCGCAACACCGGTAACGACGTGCGCCGCGTCGGCGAGGAAGGATTGTTCGAATTGCTGCGCGACAAAAACCTCGACGCCATCAGCAAGGTCCAGTGGAAAAATGGCAACCGTGTCATAGTTACCACCGACCCGCACTCGTACAACGCGCTCAAAAATGAATACGGGCTCGCCAACGAAGGCATCGGTGTGAAGCACTACACCGAGCTGCTCGATGAATTAATTAGCTTGGGCAAACTCGCGCTGAAGAAAAAGCTCACAGGCAAGGTCACGTATCACGACCCGTGTTACCTCGGCCGGTACAACGGCGTGTACGAACCGCCGCGCAAAGTTATCGCTGCGCTCGGCCTGGAGCTTGTCGAGATGCCGCGGAACCGTGCAATAAGTTATTGCTGCGGCGCCGGCGGCGGACGCATCTGGATGGAAGACACGCCCGACGTCAAGGAGCGCCCGGCCGAAAACCGGATTCGCGAAGCCGCCCGGCTCAACGGCGTGCAAACATTAGTTGTGGCCTGCCCGAAAGACATTGCCATGTTCCGCGACGCAGTGAAAACGACCGGACTCGAGGGCAAGATTGTTGTCAAAGACATTGCCGAGCTGGTAGCAGAGGCAATTGAAGTGGCACCGGTCCAAGTGTCGGGTTGAGTGGTCGCGGGAAAGGTTTGAGACGAGACGCCGGGCACGCTGCACGCAAGTTGCTCAACTCAAGCCGGCCGCAATCGAACCCGGCCGGGTTCGATTATCGCCAATCGGCCCGGCAAACGTTCCACGATGTCGCTTTGCCTCAGGAAGTTTTCGAGAAGTCTAAGAATGAATGTCGCGCTGGCGTTGCGCGGCAGCTCCAACACAACCAAGCCTGGGTAAGCCTCGGGCGGGTAGTTACGAACATCAGCGAACCCGAAATCCCCCGTAAGCAGGCACGCGTTGTGTTTTTGAGCGAAGCTCGCGATTGCTCGGTCTGTGGCCGCCGGGAGCCCGACGTCGCGTGCGTCGATTGCTTCATGCCCGTATTTCTCCAAGAGAGCCTTGGTGGAACGGGGCAGGTCGGCGTCTATCAGAAAGCGCACAGGCCTGGATCAGGCGGGTAACGGACGATGGGTTTCCTTCTCAAGCAATTCCTGGGCGTATTGGATCGCCGCCCTTATGTCCTCTGGCGTAATGTTGTACTCGCGACAAATTTCCTCGTAACTCATCCCACCGGCAAGCCCACCGAGGATGCGCGCCACCGGCACGCGCGTACCACGGATCACCGGTTTCCCGTGCTGGACTTCAGGGTCAATGACTATTCGTTCGTTCACGAGCCTACTTTAAACCCGGCCGATGCGCTGGTTCAAGCGTGCAGAACTTGTGACTAGGCTCGCTGATTGAGACCCGAGGCTCACCAAATGCAGAAGCTTTCTTACGATTTGCGTTTGATGTGCGCAGTGTTATCTTGACCGCGACAAACTTTTATGCTTGCGCAGCTTGACACAACAGCGGTTGACAGGGCGACGACGCTCGAGACGTTGCTCCAAACGCCGGCAGGCAAACGAATGCTGACCTGCATCCAATGCGGCACATGCGCGGGCACGTGTCCATATGGCGACTACATGGAGTTTTCGCCGCGGCTCGTCATCAACATGCTCAGGCGCGGGTTCCTCGATGAGGTCATCAAGTCCGACAGCCTGCTCAGATGCGTCGCTTGCTACGCATGCCTGGCCAAATGCCCGCGCGGCATCCGGCTAACTGACGTGTTGCTACCGCTTGTCAAAGAGCAGGTGTT
Organism: Verrucomicrobiia bacterium; assembly: GCA_025061935.1. Lineage (GTDB taxonomy): Bacteria > Verrucomicrobiota > Verrucomicrobiia > Limisphaerales > DTLC01 > DTLC01. The sequence continues at coordinate 1,581 of JANWZY010000017.1, read as the reverse complement.
ACTGAACCGGACCGAGCTGCCCAATGAGTTCCAAAAAACGCTTGAAAACCTCCACAGGTACGGCAACCCGATGGGCGAATCGCCGCGCAAACGCGCTGCCTGGACAGCAACAGCAGGCGTCAAAGTGCCGCTGATCTCCGAGCTGAAACGCGAGGTTGACGTGCTCTGGTTTGTCGAGTGTTACACCTCGTTTTACCCGCGAGGTCAAGCAACCAGCCGCGCAGTGGCGAAGCTGTTCAATGCGCTCGGTGTGGATTTCGCCATTCTCGGCAACGACGAAAAATGCGCAGGTGAATGTGGCCAACTGACCTGGGAGTCCGGCCTGTTCGAGTCACTGGCAGAATACAATGTGAAACTGCTAGGCAAATATAAGTTCCACCGATTGGTCACCGCCGATGCGCACGCATACAATGCGTTTGTCTTTCGATATCCGATGTACGGGCTGCATGTGCCGGTCGAACATACGACGCAGTTTTTCGCGCGGCACATCGAGCAGTTGAAGCCGAAGCTGACCAAGCCGCTTAACGTGACCGTTACATACCATGACCCGTGTTGCCTGGGGCGGGCCGCAGGCGAATACGACGCGCCGCGCCGGCTGCTCGAGGCGATCCCGGGGGTGAAACTTGTGGAAATGACGCACAACCGGGTCAATTCGATCTGTTGCGGCGGCGGCGGTGGCGGCATGTGGCTCGATACCTATTACAAACAACAGGGCATGGAACGGTTGTCCGAACGCCGCGTGCGCGAGGCAATCGCAACCGGCGCGGATGTGCTCGCTGTGGCGTGTCCGTACGAGGTGTCGCGGTTCGAGGACGCGCTCAAGGTTGTGCGGCACGACAAACCGATGATGGTGCGGGACGTGGTCGAGTTGCTGGCAGAATCTTTGGTGAGCGAAGCGTGATGGCCTCGCTAAATTCGAAACTCGAAGCACGAAATCCGAAACAAACCCGAAATTAAGATGACTGTGATCCAAAATGTATCCCGAATCAGGAGCCAGCCGGTGGGCGCGATCAGGCACGGTTGCGTCGCGTTTGGGTCATTCGGACTCTGGGCTTTGAATCTGTTTCGGATTTCGGATTCCGCGTTCCGGATTTCAACACTTTGAGGATGCTTTATGAAGCCTATTGTCACCAAGAAGCATGAACCCATTCGAATCGGGTTCTATGCCTGCCATTGCGGTACCAACATCGCTGCAGTGGTGGACGTAGCTGCGGTGGCCAAATACGTTGCCACGCTACCCAACGTAGTCGTGTCGCGCGACTACAAGTACATGTGTTCCGACCCTGGCCAGGAGCTGATTCAACAAGACATCCGCGAGCATCGCCTGAACCGGATCGTTGTTGCGGCCTGCTCGCCACTGTTGCACGAGCACACGTTCCGCAAAGCGGTCGAGGGCGCGGGCCTGAACCCGTTCTACTTCCAAATGGTCAACGTGCGCGAGCACAATTCATGGGTTCACACCGACCGGACCGAGGCAACGCGCAAAGCAATGGCATTGGCCCGTGCAGCCGTGCAGCGCGTACCTCATCACAAGCCGCTGGAGGTCAAAAAAGTCCCGATCAATCCAAACGTGCTCATTGT